>JAYTHN010000107.1:0-5714 GCA_043732505.1 Methylotenera sp. | reverse complement strand
GTTGATTTTCGCTATTTACTGCGTTATAAGAAAACTAGCGACAGCAAAATTTGTGCCTAAAACAAAAAACTTTTGCTAATTTTACTAAAATTGTCGTGATTAGTGTCTATTTAAGCTTTATAAGTCTTACATTCCCTTTTATACTAACTGATAAATATGTAATTTTTAATAAACCTAATGTTTATAAAGCCATTTAAGCACAATGTCATTACCACTTAACCAACCAATATCTGCTGTAAATATCCGGGCTATTAAACAACCAACGTTGGCGTTGGCATGCGATATTTTATTGTTAGAAGCTAGCGAAATTGATGCGTTGGCTAAACGGCTAGACGATAATTTTACGATGGCTGTGAATCTGATTTTACAATGCCAAGGCCGTGTTGTGGTTAGTGGCATGGGCAAATCAGGTCATATCGGTGGCAAAATAGCCTCCACGTTAGCAAGTACGGGTACGCCAGCATTTTTTATGCATCCCGCAGAAGCAAGCCACGGCGATTTAGGGATGATCACTACGGGCGATATTGTGATTGCACTTTCAAATTCTGGGGAAAGCGATGAGATTCTTGCGATTGTCCCGCCACTTAAAAGGTTGGGCGCAAAAATCATTGCCATCACTGGCAAAGACTCTTCTTCACTTGCTAAAGCAGCGGACATTCATTTAAGTGCATCGGTTTCTAAAGAAGCGTGCCCACTTGGCTTAGCGCCTACTTCAAGCACTACGGTCGCGTTAGCATTGGGTGATGCATTAGCTTTATGCGTGTTGGACCAACGTGATTTTACCGCGGAAGACTTCGCGCGCTCACATCCTGGTGGTAGCCTAGGCCGACGTTTGTTAATCCATGTCACTGATTTGATGCGTACTGGCGTCAATATTCCACAAGTACCTGCATCGGCAACTTTATCAGAGGGTTTATTAGAAATGTCCCGCAAAGGCTTAGGTTTAACAGCCATTGTCGATGCTCTTAATAAGCCAATTGGTATTTTTACCGATGGTGATCTACGCCGTACATTTGAGCAAAATATCACCTTAGCAACGGCCAACATCTCCAGTGTTATGCATGATAATCCATTAACGATTCATCAAGATCAATTAGCGATAGTCGCAGTTGATCTCATGGAAAAATACAAAATTAATGCATTGTTAGTCACGAACGATGCAGGAATTTTGGTAGGCGCATTAAATATGCATGATCTTTTATTAGCGAAGGTAGTGTAAATAAAGATGACACATACTGATATTGACATTAAAACCAATAGTGAGTCAAATCTTACAGGGTTAAGTATTACGGCAAGCGAAGATTTAAAATCACGCCTACAAAACATCAAGTTATTAGTGCTAGATGTTGATGGCGTAATGACGGATGGTGGTCTTACCATAGGCGATGATGGCCAAGAATATAAAACTTTTCATGCCCATGATGGTTTAGGGATGAAACTACTAAAAGCTTCAGGCGTTGAATTGGCGATTATCACTGGACGCACGTCAAATGTAGTAAAAAAACGCGCTGAAACTACGGGTGTGGCACACTTCTACCAAGGGGCAGAAAATAAATTAGTAGCGTTTAATGAATTAATGAAAGCTAGCGGTTTGCAAGCCAATCAATGCGCTTTTGTGGGCGATGACGTAGTAGATTTACCACCTATGCTCAAATGTGGCTTAGCGATTGCCGTGCCAGCCGCACCAGAATTAGTGTTAAGACATGCGCATTATGTGACAAAAAAGTCAGGTGGTCATGGTGCAGTACGCGAGATTTGTGAAATGATTATGCATGCACAAGGCACGTTTGACGGGCAGATGGCGCAATTTTTAACACAGGCACAAATTGCTAATTAATAATATGATCAATGTTATTGGCCGACCTGAATTACCCCAATTAAAGCGCGCTTAATGAGCTTGAGCAAGCGCTCTACCATTTTTTTTCCATTGGCGCTGCTATCTATATTAGCATTGCTAACCTTTTGGATTAATCATGTAGTGCAACCATCCAAACCGAAGTTAGATGGTAGTAGCCGCCATGATGCTGATTATATTATGAGTAATTTTGTCACCACGCAAACAGATATCAATGGAGATCTACGCTATAAATTAGCCGCAGTAGAAATGACGCATTTTCCAGATGACGATACTACCAATTTACAGCGACCACGCTATACGCAGTTTGCTATTGGGAAAGCTTATACACAAGCTGAAGGATTACGTGGGTATGTGTCCAGTGATGGTGAAGAGGTTCAACTCGTTGATAACGTGAAAATTACCCGCCAAGCTTTTGCAGAAAAAGGCGAAATGACGGTAGAAACAGAGTATCTTAACATTCGCCCTAACGATGAACTTGTCAGTACAAAAAGCCCAGTGATATTAAGACAAGCGCCAAAAACAGTAATTTATGCCACAGGTATGATTTATGAAAAAAAAACGCGAACCGTTACATTGCTGCATAAAGTACGTGCGCATTATGAAAACCCTTTACTGCAAATGTCAGCGATAAAGTCCGATGCGAATACTAGCAAGACAAAAACTATGAACAAAGCTAATCCCACTAAAGTCTCGAATTTAAGAAAGCCTGAACCTACAATATCTAACACAAACGCGCGCATTCGGAGACGCTATGAGTAAGCATGACACAATTATAAAACTTAAATCTATAAAGTATTTTTTATCATCAAATTTAAGCTTTGTATCGCTTAGCATTTCCTTACTAGGTCTATCTTTATTAGCCCAGTCAAATACTGTATTCGCTGAAGCAGCTGACCGTGATAAACCGATTGATTTAGAAGCTGACAATGTAAAAGTGGATGACGCTAAACAAATCAGCACCTATTCAGGAAATGTGATTTTAACTCAAGGGACTTTGATTATTCATGCTGATAAACTAATAATTCATGAGGATAATGCAGGCTTTCAGCATAGCACCTCCTTAGGTAATCCAACTACGTTTAAGCAAAAACTTGAGGGTAAAAGTGAATATATGGAGGGTAGTGCGCAGCGCATTGAATATGATGGTCGAATGGATAAAGTAAAGCTATATACTAAAGCTTGGGCCAAACGCGGTGAAGATATTGTGTATGGTGACTACATTAGCTATGACGCTAATACAGAATATGCGGAAGTAATCGGCGGTACAAAAACAAATGATGGCAGCTCAAGCGGCCGTGTACGGGCAGTGATTCAGCCAAAAAATAAAAAGCCTAGTAAACCAACTACTGAAAATGTAAAACCAAGTGCAAATAAATTAGAGACGCCGAACAGCATTAATGCTGATAACAGTCTTTTGGTTATTCCAGCCCCTGTAAAAGACAGCAGGTTTAGCCGAAGTTTAGAACCCAGTAATGATTCAAAATAAATGTTAAATTTAATGAACATATATAAATTATTGTAGCTAGAACAAGATAAATAAACATGAGCGAACTAATAGTACAGAGTCTGCGAAAATCTTACAAAACTCGCACTGTGGTGCAGGATATTTCTTTACGCTTAAAAAGTGGTGAAGTTGTCGGATTACTTGGCCCTAATGGTGCAGGTAAAACCACAAGCTTTTATATGATGGTCGGTTTAGTTGCGCTAGATGAAGGTAGAATTTTGCTCGATGGTAAAGATTTAAGCCATATGCCGATTCATATGCGCGCCAGAATGGGGTTATCTTACTTACCACAAGAGCCTTCTATTTTTCGTAAATTATCAGTCGCTGAGAATATTCTTGCAGTCTTACAACTACAAGAAATGACCGAAAATGAAATGGACGAAAAATTAGAATCCTTACTGGAAGAGCTACATATTACGCATATTCGTGATAATGCCGCAGTCAGTTTGTCTGGTGGCGAACGCCGCCGCGTAGAAATTGCACGTTGTCTCGCTTCAAATCCTAGCTTTATTTTACTAGATGAACCATTTGCAGGTATCGATCCAATTGCAGTCATTGATATTCAAAAAATTATTCGTTTTTTAAGTGCGCGTGATATAGGTGTATTGATTACCGACCACAATGTACGTGAAACTTTGGGGATTTGTGACCGTGCATATATTGTGAATCAAGGCCATGTATTTGCTTCAGGTATTCCCAGTGAAATTGTAGAAAACGAAAGCGTCCGTGAAGTTTATTTGGGTAAAGATTTTCGCCTATGAAACAAGGAATGCAACTTAGGTTCTCGCAGAACCTATCACTGACACCACAATTACAGCAGGCTATCCGCTTGTTGCAGTTATCAACGCTTGAGCTTAACCAAGAAATTGATGTATTGATGCAAACCAACCCTTTGCTTGAAAGAGGCGAAGCTGGCGAAGATGAGTATGGCAATTTAGCAGATGATGGCGCAGACCAAGTGGCTACTCATGAAAAAACGAATGAAGCCTTACATGACGATGTGCAAAAAAATGGCCAAGATGACACTCTGGATTACGCAAAAGATACAGAAAATTTTAATACTGACTTTTCTGAGCGTGGTGTAGAGTCCAGTCAAATTGAAGCGAATAAAGTTGAATCTAGCGAACCTGCAGATTTTGATTTAGATGCGAGTGCTACAGATTTTTCGTCAGAATTTAGTGATGAGTTTGATGAGTTTTCAAATGGTAGCCGTTGGGATGAAAACAGTACGCCAGCCGATGATGACAGCGATTTTAAACAACAAGAGACTTTGCAGATTAGCTTGCGAGAACACCTACTTTCTCAGCTTAAATTAATGCCATTGTCAGAACGTGATCAAACACTTACATTATTGCTGGTAGATAGCATTAATGAGGATGGTTACCTAGAAGAGTCCCTAGAAATAATTGCTGATAACATGCCCCTGGAGCTAGAAATAGAAGTTTTAGAATTGCAAACTGCATTGCGGCACATACAAAATTTAGACCCTGCTGGCGTTGGCGCACGTGGCTTGAGTGAATGCTTACTTTTACAATTGAGTTTATTGCCGAAAGATACAGCGCATTTATCGCTGGCCAGTATAGTCACAAAAAGTCATTTGCCTGCATTAGGCGCCAGAGACTTTACCAAACTGCGTAAAGAACTTAACTGTGATGAAGCTACGCTAAAAAACGTTCAGCAATTAATTACCAGCTTGAATCCTCGACCAGGTAGTGCATTCAGTATTATTGGTTCCGAACATTATATTCAGCATGAAGTGATTGTAAAAAAAGTAAAAGGTATTTGGGTTGCAGGCCTCAATGATGGCGTGATTCCTAAGCTTAAAATCAACCAACTTTACGCAAGTATATTAAAACGTAATCGTGACAGCTCTAGCCAATACCTACAAAGCCAAATGCAAGAAGCGAAGTGGATGATTAAAAATATTCAGCAACGTTTTTCTACCATTTTGCGCGTATCGCAAGCAATTGTTGATTGCCAGCGTAATTTTTTAGAATATGGCGAAGTAGCGATGCGGCCATTAGTGTTACGAGAAATTGCTGATGAGTTAGAGTTACATGAATCGACCATTTCACGGGTGACTACAAGTAAGTATATGCTCACTCCGCGTGGTATTTTTGAGCTTAAATACTTCTTTGGAAGTTCAGTGGCAACTGATACTGGCGGCACTTGTTCAGCCACGGCTATTCGTGCACTGATTAAGCAATTGGTAGAAGAAGAGAACCCGAAAAAGCCATATTCAGACAATCAAATTACAGATTTATTGGCGAAGCAAGGAATTGTAGTCGCACGCCGAACTATTGCTAAATATCGCGAATCATTGAGTATTGCACCAGCTAGTTTGAGAAAGAC
>JAYTHN010000106.1:0-5725 GCA_043732505.1 Methylotenera sp. | reverse complement strand
CCATTAGCTGAATTACCCTCACTGTAGCGCAGAACGCCATTAATTTTTTTATAATCGTCAGGATTAGTAAAAGGCCCATCGTTTTTATACAGCTCAAGTGCATATAATAAATTACCATTGTCTGCTTTGGGAGAATCAGCCAGTAAAAACCTTTTATAGCCATTTTCACCAACGCCTAGACTAGCAATTCCTTTGTCCAATTTATCTGCATACATAACACTGACTGCACCAGCAGATGAAAAGTCACCTTCATCTGCATAATATGGACCTTTGCGATACTCTAACCCCGATGTGATTTCTGGAATTAAAAAATTAAGGTCGGTCCATCCGTGCCCATGAGAGTGACTACGCTCATTAACTAGCATGCCATCAACTGTTGTACGTAAATCTGTCCCATGATCAAGATTAATACCGCGGAGATAGAACTGATTTGCTTTACCCTCACCACTGTGTTGACTTACTATTAATCCTGGTGTTGCTTCTAATACTTCTCCAGGCCGATACACTGTTCTAGCTTCAAGCTGTTTCTGAGTAATAAAACCTTGACTGGCAGCATCTGAGATTCCAATTTGGCTTGTACGTGATGCCTCTACCATCACACTTTTTAATACCATTTCTGTTTCATTATTTCCGTCAGCCCAGGCCAATGGTTGCAACGCGCTCAGACTCAACATTGATGCAGAAAATCTTAAAAACATATGCATAAATTGAATTGTTTGCCGATTACTTTTCATAAACGCCTCATTGAATTTATCATTGAAGTGGTTAATCGTAGCCAAAACAATGGTTGGGGGTTATAAATAGATTGGTAGTTATCATGATTAAAACTACTTTATTTACAGAGCTTCAAAAAGAAATTATATGAGTAGTTACTTCTATTTAAATAAAAAAATACTAGTGCAATTATTATGTCTCGAATATTTCTTTTGATATGTGCATTGTAGATAAACCTTGTATCAAGCAAAAAACATTGATTGATACAAGGCCTATAGCCTAAATATTAGATATTTGAAGTTGGCTCCGTGTTATCAGGACTAGTTGCTGTAATAGTATCTGTTGCAATTGGCTCTGTAGTATCAGATGTTAAGTTATTAACAACTTTGTATACTTCGCAAACGAACGAATCTGAATTACCAGCACAAGCACTAGAAGTTTTACCGCCCCCACTGCCTCCACCACAACCCACCAAGGTCAAAGTACCGACCAGCAACAACGTGGTCAAGCACCCTTTTAATATAGTTTTCATAATATTCCCCTTATTAGTTAGAGCCTGGTAACGGAGCGTTCAGATATGGAAATGTAACTTTGAAATCAGCGTCCGTCATACGCACACCATCTGTTAGTGCAGCGCTTCCAGCAGGAGCATCTAAAGCACTACAGCCAACTTTAAATTTATCATTAGGGCCAGTTGCAACGCATAATACACCCATTGCAACTCTTAAAGATACATCTACTACATCATCCGCGGGACGACGACCGTTAGGAAAACCAGCATTATCGCCTTCAAGAACACCCAACTGTTTCTGAGCGCCTGGGGCAGTTACTGCGATACTTGTATTCAGGCGTAACATTTCACCAGAAACAAAACCTGGATTAGCAACTTTCGCATTAGTAACGAATTTAGGTTGGTTTAAGCCAAAGACGCCATTTAAAAATGCTTCAATTAAATCCGTACGTGGGAATTTTGTTGGAGCAGGTGCAGAGGGGAAAAGTGATTGAATTAACGCAGGCAATGTAGGATTAGTTACATAATCAGCAAACTGTACGTCATCTTTTGGTTTAGAAGCATTAAATTTATCTTTATCTTCCAAACCGATAATAACTTCATTCACAAGAGGCATCCCTAGTCTTGAAACTTGACTCCATGCACCGCCATTTTTGCTTGCACTATTAATGTTAGAGGCAGGAGATGGATTAATTAATCGGCCTTGTCTAACGCTAGCAGTAGTAAACGCGCCAATCACAGAATCACTTGCAGTTACTAAACATGCAATAGGAACTTCCAATGCAATGGTACTAATATTTTTATTAGCAAGATCGTTATTATTTCCACCAATCTCAGGGCCTAATGGGTTTAAATTAATCAAATCAAATGTTTGGCCAAGAGCTATATAGAACGGTTCTTTACGTTGACCAACAAATACTCTTCCTGGTGTGGCACAATTGGGAATTTTTATATCGTAGATATATTGATTAGCATAAGTTTCATATTTAGCTACACTGCCAAAAGTTTTATTGCCGATATTATCTACAGGCTTTGTAAATATCTTAGTAACGCCATCTGTCATAGTTACCGGCTTACTATCACCGGTACGACGATCTCCTGTTACTAAATTAACAGTATAGGTTTCATTTACATTTAATTTGGAATTATCACCAGCTGCAATTTTACCAGAATTAATTAGTGGAATTTTTACTTGCTTACTACCAACCATAAGTGGAGTACTTTTAGATGCGTTATTGAAACGAAATTGATAAGTTAGATGCTCCTTGCCATCACCTACGTTATCTACATGAATCTCATACAATCCGTTCGAATCAAATTCATTAAAGTTTGGCCCACCCTGTGGATCTTGAAGAGGAATATAGTCTGCAAGAATTGTTACGAAGTTTTGCTTTCCTGATTCATAGCTACGGAACATGAAAAGATCTGTTCCATCTACCTTTGGCTGACCTCCAATAAATGGAGCTTCACGATGGCTTGAGGCTGAAGCTGGAATTGCAGCCATTGTTAGCAATGCGGCGGATACTAGTAAGGTTAATGATCGAAATTTAAATCTAATGGGTCTCATGATTCGTAATCCTTATTAAAGTGGGTCAGTTAAATAATCAAAAGAATTTTGACGATTTATGATGTTATATTTATATAAATTCGTATGTGCGCTAGCACTCATTTATACCATTACACGTACACATCATTTAGTAGATACGTAATGGGTAAAAAATTAGATTCAAAAATATAAATAATAAACAAAATAAATTGCCGTCTATTTTTCACATTTAATGTTAATGTTTTAGTAAAGAGAAGAACTAAAAAATTACCGCTAAAAATTCTAATTACAAATAATATCGATGTCAAAAATAATCATCAGTTTTTTGCTTTCCTCATGTTGGATAAACATCTCATTCGCAATGCCATATATTCCAAGTAGTCCTAAACAAGTACTAGAAAAATTACCAGCAAACTCAAGTACATCTTCAAAAGAGTTTAAAAGTTTACGGGCGTTACTGAATGCCAACCCTAATAATATTGAGAATGCAGCTAGATTAGCGAAATTATATATAGAGCGCTCCCGTATTGAAGGTGACCCAAGATACTTAGGTTATGCTCAAGCAGCCCTTGGCCCTTGGTGGAAACTCAACGAACCGCCAATTGAAATACTTGTATTACGTGCAACATTACTTCAAAGTACCCATCACTTTGAACAATCACTCACAGATTTAGATAAAGTGTTGAAAGCTGATCCAAAAAATGGCCAAGCCTGGATTACCCGCTCTACAATATTACAAGTACAAGGTAAATATGCCGAGGCATACCAAAGCTGTAGCCATCTATATACCTTAGCACCTTCATTAATAACGTTAACTTGCGCCACAAATGTTCATAATTTAAACGGACAGGCTGAAAAAAGTTATCAAAAACTAAAAGCCGGCTATATAAAAGCTGCTGAAACAAATCCTTCTATACAAGTTTGGGTTCTAACGTTGCTAGCGGAAATGGCAACTAGATTAGATGACGTTATGGCAGCAGAAAAGTATTTTCAGCAGGCAATTAAATTAGAAGAACCCGATAGTTATCTTTTAGGTGCATATTCCGACTTTTTACTTGATCAAAATCGTCCTCAAGAAGTCATCCAACTATTAAAAGCAAAGACTAGAATAGATGCTTTATTACTACGTTACGCAGAAGCGCTTTCAGCAATTAGTTCCCCTGAGGCTGCTGTACAAATTGATGCATTAAAACAACGATTTGCTGCGGCTATGTTGAGAGGTGATACTGTTCATCAAAGAGAACAATCACGTTTCGAATTAAGGCTAATGAAGAACCCAGTGAGAGCATTGGAAATAGCAAAATTAAATTGGAAAATACAAAAAGAACCTGCTGATGCTCGCGTATATATTGAAGCGGCTGTTGCAGCCAAAGACAATCAAATAATCTTAGCATTGACTCAGTGGGTAAACGCCAATCATCAAGAAGATGTTGCAATTAAAAAAATATTGGCAAATTACAAGAACACACCATGAGAAAATGTTCCATACTGTTTAACGTTGTATTTATATTTTTTTGTTTTTTTACCAATGCTGCTTATGCACACAAACCAAGTGATAGTTACTTAGTAATATCAGTAAAGGAAAATAACATCCAAGGCCAATGGGATGTTGCCTTACGTGATTTGGATTACGCAATAGGACTAGATGAGGATGCTAATAGCGAAATCACATGGCAAGAGGTACTGAATAAACAAAAAGAAATTAATGCATATTCATTAGCTAGATTAGTTATACAGAATGGTCAAATTACTTGTCTAACATTACCAAAACAAATCTTAATTGATAATCATACCGATGGCGCTTATGCAGTCATTAAATTTACTTCTAGTTGTGAGGGTTCAATTAAAACTTTAAATTTGCACTACACATTGTTTTCTGACATTGACCCTTCACACAGAGGTTTGTTAAGACTAGAGTATAAGGGCGCAACTAAAACAGCTGTATTTGGACCCGACAATGCTAAGCAATCTTTTGCTCTAGCTACTCCAGAAAGACTTACTGAATTTAAGAATTATGTAGTGGAAGGCATATGGCATATATGGAAAGGATATGACCATATTTTATTCTTAGTTTCTTTATTACTACCAACGGTATTGTTACGAAAAGAAAATAAGTGGCAACCTTCGCAAAGTTTTAAATCTACTTTTTTAGATGTATTAAAGGTTGTTACAGCGTTTACGATTGCACATTCTATTACTTTAACCCTAGCAACACTTCATGTAGTTTCACTACCTAGTCGATGGGTAGAGGCAGCAATAGCTGCTTCAGTAATATTGGCTGCGCTTAACAATTTATTTCCGAATTTATTAAAGCAACGTTGGGTAGCAGCTTTTGCTTTTGGTTTAATACATGGCTTTGGATTTGCGGCGGTATTATCAGATTTAGGTTTAAAAGATACAGCGTTAGTAATTGCATTAGTAGGCTTTAATTTGGGAGTAGAAATGGGCCAAATTGGAATTTTGAGCATCTATTTACCAATAACATACATGATACGAAAAACCTGGTTTTACAGATATTTAATGTTTTATTTAGGGTCAATATTAATTATTTTCATAGCGAGTATTTGGTTTATTGAACGTGCTTTTAATATTAAACTAATACCATTGATATCAATTTTTAATTAAGTTAAGTCTTGTATATCTACTAATGCACAAGTTGGTTTATTTCAATAATGGGTAACATTACTGCTAAAACAATCAGTAAAACCATTCCTCCCATTGCTAAAATCAAAGCGGGTTCGAGAATTCCAGTCAAAATCGTAATTTTATTGCTAACTTCATTTTCCTGTTGAGTTGCTGCACTTTCTAACATTTTTCCTAGTTGCCCAGTAGCTTCAGCATTGGCAATCATGAGCTAGCCCCGATTTTGTAGTCGGGCAAGTTGATGATACTTTATCAACTGGTTAGGAGTTTCCATGAAACGTATTCCCCGTCGTTTATTGACAGAAGAATTT
>JAYTHN010000105.1:0-1655 GCA_043732505.1 Methylotenera sp. | reverse complement strand
ATGAGCGCTTGATTGATTTCAATCACTGTGCCATCTACTAAAGCATGTAAATCCGAACCTGTTTTAACCGATTCGACTAAACCACATGGTAGACCTGCAAATAAAGCGCTACCAACTTTTGGCGCATCAATAAATACAATATCACCTAACAAATCTTGTGCATAATCAGTAATTCCTGCTTCCCACAAGCCATCTTCAATAGATTTGGTCCATAAATGTTCCGTACTATAAAGTAGAGGCTCTGGAATGCGCATGTTTGTTACTCAAAAGTGGTAGTAAAAAATAATAATAAATTTTGCCGTTAATTCTATGGATAATCGTTGAATTAATAGTACTTAATTCTCTCATAATTAAGGATCTGATAAGTATTAAAGCAAAATAAAAGTTTATTAATGACAAAGCTAAAGTTTTTATATAATATTCATTAGTAACTATATGAGATAAAACAAAGTAATTAAATTTTATGCGTAAACTTTTACATTTTTATATAGCATTGATGCTGAGTTTAGCGCCAATGGCACTCCATGCTGCTGGTAAAAAATCGCACAAGCACGTGCCATCCAAAGCGAAACTAGTCAATTACAAGGTTAGTAATACTAGACTTCATCAGCGCTTACGTGCGCAAAAAGCATCCGTAGCTTACGCTGATCTTTATGATGGTAGTGGGCCACTGCATCTTGCATCATCTAAAGTGTTAGTCATTAATCAGCTTACTGGTGAGACTATTTATGCAAAAAATACTAGTCAATCTACGCCTATTGCCTCAGTCACTAAATTGATGACGGCTATGGTAATGCTAGATGCGCACCTGCCTATGGATGATTTGCTTTATATTGCCGATGAAGATGTAGACTATCTGAAAGGTACACATTCTAGATTAAGCGTAGGTACTTCACTTACCCGCGGCGAGATGTTACAACTTGCGCTCATGGCCTCAGAAAATCGGGCAGCAGCAGCATTGGCGAGAAATTATCCAGGCGGCAAAAATACATTTATTGTTGCCATGAATAAAAAAGCCGATTTATTAGGTATGAGATCGACTCATTTTCTTGATGCAACAGGTTTAAATAGCAGTAACGTATCGACTGCAGAAGACTTAGTGAAAATGGTTAATGCGGCTTATCACTATCCAGAAATTCGCCAAGTAACTACCACAGCGTCACAAGAAATTACATTATATGGTCGTAGTAACCCGCTTAATTTTGTAAATACTAACGCTTTAGTGCGAAGCGGCACTTGGAACATTGGCCTTTCTAAAACGGGTTTTATTAATGAAGCTGGTCGATGTTTAGTCATGCAGGCTGAGATTTCTGGGCAGCCGATGATTATTGTGCTGTTAGATTCAGGGGGTAAATTGTCCAGAATTGGTGACGCTAACCGTATTCGTAAATGGATAGAGCACAATGATGCGAATTCATTGGGTGAAAATGTGAGTGGCTAATAAGTAACCAAGTAGTACTTTGAAATTGTCTGTCATTATTTTATAAAAAAAGCGGCTATAAGCCACTTTTTTTATAAAATAATGACTACCGTTAGATTGCCCTAATCGATAGCATTAATGGCTATAGTTTTTTTAATAACAGTTTTCTTAACAATGACTTTCTTAACAGGGACTTTTTTCACGGACATTTTTTTAGTGTCTGCTTTTTTAACTA
>JAYTHN010000104.1:0-1664 GCA_043732505.1 Methylotenera sp. | reverse complement strand
GAGATTGGTGATATCGTAACGTTTATATGCAGCGAACGCGCTTCAATTATTAATGGCACCAATATTCGAGCAGAGGGTGATTTAGTAAGAAGCGCCTTCTAATGCATTTATAGTTGTTAAATGAAAAAGCCGACAGTGATTCACTGTCGGCTTTTAAAATTTATTACTACTTACTCTGGTTGAATCTCAAGCAATGATTCATCAGGTGTGACAGTATCACCTTTAACGACATGCACTTGCACTACAATTCCCGTGGTTGAAGCTTGGATTTCGTTTTCCATTTTCATAGCTTCGATGACTAAAACGCCATCACCAGCAGTGACTTTATCGCCAGCTTTTACTTTAACAGCAACGATAGTACCTGGCATTGATGTAGTCACGTGACCAGCATGAGACGGGCGAGGGCGACCACTTTTGCCAACACCAGAAGTAGTTTTCTTTTTGCCGCTATTGTTGTTACCAACAGCATTGCCACCTGAGACTTCGATTTCACTCAAAGTTTCAACCATGACCTCTTCAGCAATACCGTCGATAGACACGTAGAATGGACGCTTTTCTTCCCCTACATGGCCGCTGCCAGTCAAGTTGATATGGAATGTTTCACCATGTAATGTGACTTTAAACTCGCTAGGCGCATAACGTGATGCTGAAGCATTCATTGATGCTTTATCAAGCAATACTTCTGGTTCTAGTGAACCTGTGCTACGAGCTTGCAAGAAAGTTTTACCAATATCTGGGAACATCGCAAATGTCAAGACGTCTTCTTCTGATTGTGCAAAACGTTCTGCTTCACTAGTAAGTCTAGCCATTTCTGGCTCTAATAGATCTGCTGGGCGGCAGGTAATAGGCACTGCATCACCGATTGCTAGTTTTTTCACTTCAGGATTCACTGCACTTGGCGCTTTTCCGTATTGCCCTAAGAAGTAATTTTTCACTTCATTGGTAATCGATTTGTAGCGCTGACCTGTCATCACATTTAATACGGCCTGTGTGCCGACAATTTGTGAAGTAGGGGTGACAAGAGGAATATAGCCTAAGTCTTTGCGCACTAATGGAATCTCAGCTAACACAGCGTCCATGCGGTCTAGCGCGCCCTGCTCTTTAAGCTGATTGCTCAGGTTTGAAATCATGCCGCCTGGAACTTGGTTCAACAATACGCGAGTATCCACCCCAGTAAATTCACTTTCAAACTGCCAATATTTTTTACGTACTTCACGGAAATACGCTGTGACTTCTTGTACCGCAGCAATATCTAAACCCGTATCAAATTCAGTACCTTGCAATGCAGCAATCATGCTTTCAGTTGTTGGGTGGCTAGCACCTTCTGAAAATGCAGCGGTACAGGTATCTATCATCACAGCACCATTTTCAATCGCACGCAGCAAGTTCATACTAGCTAAACCGCTTGTGGCATGGCTATGAACGTGAATTGGCAGGCTGGTATTTGCATGTAAGGCTTTCACCAAATCAACAGTGGCTTGCGGGGTTAATAATCCCGCCATATCTTTAATAGCAATGGTATCGCTTCCCATGGCTTCAAGCTCTTTAGCGATTCCGACAAAGTGTGCAACATCATGCACTGGACTTGTGGTGTAGCTAATCGTGCCTTCAGCATGTTTACCCTCTTTTTTAACCGCTTCAATAGAAACTTGTAGATTGCGCGT
>JAYTHN010000103.1:0-1676 GCA_043732505.1 Methylotenera sp. | reverse complement strand
TTTATTAAAAAAATAAATATCAAGTGATAAATTGAAAATGAATTCAAAATTAATAAATCTCAAAAATGATACAGTACAAAACTGTAAAGGGTGTTCGAACCCAAATGTATTGGATTTTGATTTTGAATACGCCTTTCAACCTATTGTTCATTTGGCTACCAAAACTATATACGCGCATGAGGCATTGATTAGAGGCGTAAACGGAGAAGGTTCTCACACAATCTTAAGCAAAGTGAATCTCCATAACGTTTATAAATTCGACCAAGCGTGCCGGGTTAAGGCAGTAAAGACAGCCGCAGAATTGAATATGAAGAGTTTATTGTCTATCAACTTTATGCCTAATGCTGTATACAGGCCAGAGCTATGTATTAAAACTACGCTAGAAGCGGCGGCAAAATATAATTTTCCAGCAGAAAAGATTATTTTTGAATTTACGGAGGGTGAGAAAATTGACACTAACCATCTGAGGAGCATTATTTCTGAATATAAAAAACTTGGATTTAAAACTGCAATCGATGATTTTGGTGCTGGCTATGCAGGCTTATCACTGTTAGTAAAGTTTCAGCCTGATATTGTGAAAATTGATATGGAGCTGTTACGTGACATCGATTGTGATAAGCCAAGACAAATAGTGGTTAACGCGTTAGTCAAAATGTGTCATGAACTACAAGTTGAAGTGCTGGCGGAAGGAGTGGAGACAATGGGTGAGCGTGATTATTTAGCCGATCAAGGTATAAATTTGATGCAAGGATTTTTATTTGCTAGACCTGAATTCAAATCAATTGGGATTGTGAATGAAAATGCTTGGTTAAAATCACTCAAGCTAGCTTCGTGAGAACCTAAATGACGGTAACAGTGTAATAAATTTCTGTAGATCTAATTGCATATTATGACTATTTACCTAGTAATTTCAGCCAATTTTTGGTTATCTAGGCAAAAGCGTAACCTAACTTCCCTTGTTTAGCGTGATACATCGCCTGATCTGCGCTTTTAATTAAATCCTCTAGGTTATCCGCATTTTTAGGAAATAATGAGATGCCAATACTTGATTTAACCACTAGATTTGGTCCAACATCATCGCATGGTAACTCGATTTTTTTAATCAATTTCTTAATAATTTTAAGAACTGCACGTTGACTTTTTACTTCCATTAATAGATATAAAAACTCATCTCCACCAAATCGACAAATTGTATCGTCGCTACGCGTATTGTTCTTAAGTCTATTAGCAATGGTTAACAAAACCTTATCACCAACATCATGCCCATATTCGTCATTAATTTCCTTGAATTTGTTTAAATCTATAAACATAACTGCCAAATTCCAATCATGACGTTTTGCTTGCTCCAATCCATGTTCAAGCCTGTCATAAAACAGTGCTCTGTTGGGCAACCCAGTTAATATGTCATGCAATGATGCTTGAGTAGCAATATCTTTTTCAATTTTCAACTCTTCTAACTCATGCTCAATAATCTCCCGTTCTTTTACCTCAACTTTTAATGCAGTGTTCACCACATCAAGTTCGTCTACAGCTAGCTGCACTTTATTTTCAACAGATGCATTTTTCTTGATTGCATTTTTGATAGAGGGCTGCGGATTCTTAATTGATAGTTCTTTTTTGAGCACCGTGTTTACCGTAGATAAATCATCTGCGCAGACTTGTACCATGTCTTTAAT
>JAYTHN010000102.1:0-1680 GCA_043732505.1 Methylotenera sp. | reverse complement strand
CGGTAGCACAAAAAGACAATCAGTATCGCAAAGATAGAACAGTGCAGACCTTTAACTTTGGTGCTGGTGATACGCTGCTTCGGATTTATAACAAATGTGACGAGATCAAAGAAACCAGCGCTAAAACTTGGTTCTATGAAATATGGGTTGTAGATCATGATGTGTGGCGTATTGAATGGCAAATTCGTAAAGATCGGCTACGCACTGTTGGCATTAAGTCGTTTGAAGATTTGCAAGAGCGACAAGGGGACTTATTGCGCATACTGGTAAAAGATCACACTTCATTGCGTATTAAAACTGCTGACGACAGCAACCGCTCACGTTGGTCTATGCATCCGCTTTGGCTAGACTTGATTGAGCGCGTCAATCAAATGGAAGGGTTGGGCATTGTTAGAGAGTTGGATGCACAAGCATTACTAGAAGAGCGCTTTACTAGGATTGCAATCAGCGTCTACGGCTACGTTAAAAGGGTGGCTGCCATTGATGCCTTATATACGGGCGTTGAGAAGTCTTACGTTGACGAAGCCTTAACGCACCTACAAAATAAAATCATGGAGCTACACGATCCGCTGACTTGGCAAAATGAAGTAAACAAGCGCGTTGAACAAATGAGGTTAGGTGAATGATAAGTGCCCATTTATTTGAAGCGGTGGTTGCTTTGCTAAATGCCCGTAAACATCGGGTATTGTTAATCGCTCAATCATCGTTACCTGCACATCAATTCACGGCTTTTAGAAGTCTAGTGCTAGATGAGTTTGGTAAAAATGGCTTGGAATCAGAATTAGCAGAATTACTGGATGAAGGAAATCACCCAGTTAAACACAGGCACGGGCAGGAATAGATTATGCAGGAAAGGGGGTGCCATCATGAGTGAACGAATATTATTCAGATCTAGACATCCGGTTCACCGCGCAAGATATTGCTAGCAGTATTTCGCTCGAAGAACTCGCTTTAATTGAATCAGTCATGCCTGATCTAATCCTTGCAATGTTGCAAAATAACGATCAAGGCAATGATTAAAATGTAATTGGAGAATCTCATGCACGTCGCACTCTATGCCCGCGTATCAACCACACGTCAAGCCGATAACGATCTATCTATTCCAGATCAGTTAAGACAGCTCAATGAATGGTGTAAAGCTAACGGACATTTAGTTGTGCATGAGTATGTTGAACCTGGTGCATCGGCCACCGACGACAAACGGCCAGTATTCCAGCAGCTTATCAATGATGCCATGCAAAAGCCGCAAGCCTTTGAAGCGATCATCATTCACAGTCTGTCACGCTTCTTTCGTGATGGCATTCAGTTTGGCGTATACGAACGCAAGCTCATTAAGAATAAAGTCAAAGTAATTTCCATCACACAACCAACCAGCGATGATGCAGTCGGTGAAATGATGCGTCGTATCATCAACCTATTCGACGAGCATCAATCCAAAGAAAATAGCAAACACACCTCACGCGCCATGAAAGAAAATGCCCGTCAAGGTTACTTCAATGGTTCAACGCCGCCGTTTGGTTATTTGGCTGCCTCCACTGAAACCTCAGGCAGTCATGGTCGTAAAAAGAAAAAACTAGCGATCAACGAAGCCGAAGCGGGCATCGTGCGCATGATGTATGACTTCTATTTAGTTGGACATCAGGGCAGGGTGATGGGCTGCAAAGAAATAGGCAAATACCT
>JAYTHN010000101.1:0-17085 GCA_043732505.1 Methylotenera sp. | reverse complement strand
GTATTGGTGCGGTAGTGGGCGCTATAGCTGGTAATACCAGAGGTGCCGTGATTGGTGCTGCCGTTGGTGCTGCTGCAGGTGGTGTGGCTGGTAATGTTTGGACTAAGCGCCAAGAAGAGCAAAAACGCCAAATGGAAGAGGCTACTTCGGGCACTGGCGTTGCTATAACGCAAACTGCAGATAATCGTTTGAAATTAGATATTCCAAGTGATATTTCTTTTGCAGTAGGTCGTGCTGATATTCAGCCAAACTTTAGAACCATATTAAATACTTTTGCGACTAGTTTGGCGAGTACGCCTAACAGTAACGTAACGATTATCGGCCATACCGATAACACAGGTACTGATGCTGTAAATAATCCTTTGTCTTTAAACCGTGCGGCTAGTGTGCGTGATTACTTAACTTCTAGAAGCGTTGCTTCAAGTCGTATTGCGATTGAGGGCCGTGGCTCACGTGAGCCTTTGGTGGCTAATGATAGTGCAGCCAATAAAGCAAAAAACCGCCGTGTCGAGATTTTTGTGGCAGAGCCAGCACCAGCGGTAACGACGGTTAAATAGTTGTTTAGAATCAATTTGAAATAAATTGATTCTAAAAGCGCTGCAAAGCGCAATTGCGCTAAAAAATTACGCCGTTTTGAATATACTTCATGACGGCGTAATGCTTTGTATGCTCCACTTTACTTATTTACAGAAAAATATCTAGTAATTTTGCATATAATGTCTCTTTTAAATAATTATTGTTGAAACTCCTATTTTTCATGAATCATCAAACTAATAAAAACTACAGTATTTTTTTAAGCATTTTTTTTTATTTACTATTTGAAACTAATGTAGTCTTTGCCGCCACAGAAGGGGACCGTTGGCATGCCGGTATTGGTGATCCTACAGTATTTGGATGGCTAACTGTTCTTGCTTACATAGTAGCAATATATTTTTGTGCTAAAAAAGCGAAGAGCTTCGACCAATTAGATCATGACTCTGGATTTTGGTATGGTTTAACGGTATTTCTAATTTTATTAGGAATCAATAAGCAATTAGATTTACAGACTTGGTTTACACAAACCATTAAAGATAATGCCTTGGCCCATGGCTGGTATGTACATAGAAGGCCAGTACAAATTATATTTCTCATGATGTTGGGTCTGGGTTTTTTTATTGTACTAATCAGTTTGCAGCTTTTTCTAACAAACTCTTGGCGGCGATATCGATTAGCTTGGTTGGGGATTACGCTGTTGTGCACTTTTATTTTAATGCGCGCGAGTTCATTCCATCATTTTGATATTTTTATCGATCATAAAATATTAGGGTTAACTGTTAATGAAATGCTAGAAAATGGTGCTATCTTATTGATTATTTTAGGTACATTTTTTTGATAAAGCACCTATCCTGCCTAAACGATAATTAAGTGCTTTATAAAGTGATAAAAAGTGTTGTTAATAGTTGTGCATTAATTGCAACAACGACTGTGTTGCGCTACGCTATAGTTACCGTAGAGTTTTAAATATCAACTATCTCTACATAACTTATTAAAGGTATATAACATGAATAAATTACTAAAAGTATTGTTACTTAGTTTAGCTATCAGTGTCGGTTTTGCTGCTTGTAGCAAAAAAGCTGAAGATGCAGCCGCTGAAAGCGCTGATAAAGCAAAAGAAGCCGTGAATGAAATTAAGGATACTACTTTAAAGGCAGCTAAAGAAGCTGCAGCAAAAACAGAAGCCGCCGCTAAAGATGCTGCCGCCGCAACAAAAGAGGCGGCTGGTGAAGCTAAAGATAAAGCAGTAGATGCAGTGCAAGCTGCTAAGGATGCTGCTGCAAAATAGTTTTAAATATTGAATCCACGATATTAAAGGGGCTTTGCCCCTTTTTTATTTTGCGTTGTTAATGAAATCCGCACGGAATATTCATACCAGCGATCGCACTGATTTAATACATGATGCACACAATTTATGCGTGAACCAAAAGAATTTTCATATTGTTATTATGTATTAAAATAACCTAAGAGCTAATCGCCGCACAATGCTTGAGCATTTTGATGAGCAATATCACTATCATTACAAAGCACTTAGATTGTCATTGGCACGGCTTATGCAAGTCACTAATTGTAGTAAGCTTAAGTGTCGGTAAGCTAAGGCGCATTAAGATAGTGCGAACTAAGTTTGGTAATAAAGTACTGATAATTAAATCTCATGATTAGGAGATTTAAAATGAAAAGTCTATCTAAACGTTCGTCTAAGGTAGTATTTATAGTCAGCACCCTATTGACGGTGGGTGCGTTAACAGTGATTGCTAAAACTATCCCTACTTTTGTAATCACACCAGTGCGATTACAAAAGGTGCTGAAAGTGAAAAGGGCGTGATTTTAGTGCAAACTGAGCGTGGCCCCGTAGCTGCAAAAGCTGCCTATATGTTGTCTACGCAAATGCAGGAAAATGAAGGCTTTGTACCTTTATTGGTGGTGGCAGCTAAGGATAATGTAGCGGTTTATATGAGTGCATTAGCTTTACCTAATGAATCGTTACCAGCAATGATTTTTTTCAATAAGTTTGGTAAAGAGTTAGCGAGAGTTATTGCGATGAAACCCTCTACGACTCAATCAAGCCGCGTTCAAGAGAATGTAATCTAATATGGCTTGCTTGAAATAATAGGGCGGTAATGAATCGAGGTTGATTTTGATTACGTTGCTGTCTTAATAGTAAATATGAATACTGTGAAAACCATTAATTGAATTTTTTTCAAAATAATACTAAAAGATTAGTTGTAAACTAAAAAGCAAAGAATAGCGCAGTCGCTAAATTTTGCATCACTCTGGTAATTAGCCGTTGAGATTTTTCAGCCAACGCAATTGCGTAAAAATCTGTACGCCCTATCATTTTCCCAAATTCTCGCTCAAACGATAAATTGCGTTCTAGGTCATTGATTTGATTGCTCATTAAATAGAGCACGCCATTTTCATCACGGGCATTGGCAAGCTTCCATGCACAAATTTCTATATTTCTCGCCATGTTATAGATGTTTTGTGGGTCTATTCTGTCTGTTAAATAAAAGTCAGTTTTACCACCATGCGCCTTTAGCAACATGGTTTGCATGCCGACAATAAAAGGTAAAACTCGGTCACCTGTATATTCTGATTTAAAGGCTAAAAAAATAGCATCTGTGTATTGTAGATTGTTAATACTATCAAATTTAAAATGATGCTGCGTTTCGCCATCAAACACCCAATCCACCATTTTTTCAGCAGAGTCAGATGTGCTTTTTTGCAACTCATGTGGATTACGTTTGTAAAGCTTAAGCATTAATATACGTAAGCTTTCTGTGTTTTCACGGATTTCCATATCGGTCATACGATCAAAATCATTTTTACCGAGTTGGTGATAGGAACTACGATCTTGCTGTTCTGGAATTGGTTTTAGTGCCGATGTGTTTGAGCTAAGAGTGCTTGAAGTTTTAGTAATTGCGGTTGCAGGAAGTGAACTGGAAAGCGCTGCTGTAGTAGTTTGGGAGCCTCCATTAGAGGCGCAGGCAGATAACATCGTTGATAGGATTAAGCCAATCGCGATATTAACTAAGCGGGTCATTTAACTAAAAAAAGACCACTTGTTTTTGCACAATACGCTCTTTGGGAAATACAGCACTGAAGGTACTGCCATGATCCAACTCACTTTTAATCTCAAGTTTAGCTTGATGGCGCGTAAGAATATGTTTAACGATTGAAAGCCCCAGTCCAGTACCCCCAGTTTCTCGGCTACGACTGCGGTCTACTCTGTAAAATCGTTCAGTTAATCGATCGATATGACTTTGCTCAATACCAATACCGTTATCTTTTACGTTAAAAACTGCTTGATGATTACGCATTGACCAACTAATTTCAATTTCTCCACCTTTGGGTGTATAGCGTATGGCATTGCTTACTAAGTTGCTCAGTGCGCTTTGCAACTCTTCTGGAGCGCCTCTTAAATCAAGGTTTGGCTCAGTATTGATACTGATTTTATGTTTGCCTTGGCTTAAAGCATTGGCGTCATTTAACAACATATTCATTAAGCCATACATTTCAATTTCATTGTCATCTGGTGCTTGAGCGTTACTTTCAATATGCGATAGTGTGAGCAAATCCTCGATCAAACGTCGCATACGCGTAGTTTGCTCTTGCATCATATTGAAATAGCCGCGCGTGCTTTCAGGCACTGCGCCATCCATATCTAATAAAGTTTCAACAAAACCACCGACCACTGTGAGTGGCGTGCGTAGTTCATGCGATACGTTGGCAATAAAATCACGGCGCATCGTTTCAATTTTCTCTAACTGTGTTACATCACGACAAATGAGCAGTTTTTGTTTAGTACCAAATGGAACAAGTTGAATCTCTAAAGTCGCACCTGGATTTCGCCAAGACTTGAGTTTGATTGGCTCTATGTAATCTTGAGTCTGTAAATAATTAACGAAATCAGCATGACGTACTAAGTAATTGATAGGTTGATTTTCATCTTGCTTTAAATCTAAGCCTAACTGCACCTCGGCCGGTGGATTACACCATTCAATTTCATTAGCTGCATTAAGTACCACTACACCATCTGGCAGTGCGCTGGCCGCGTGGCGAAAGCGTCCTAATGCTGAGCTTAATTGCGTTTGGTTGCGCGAATGGCGACGATACTCGTGGTGAAGCGCGGCAAACACATCTTTCCATACACCAGAACCATTAGGTATAAGATTTAGTACGGGTTTTTTGAGCCACATATTTAGTTGGTGCAACCAATATAAGTGGCCTATTAGGTAAGTCAATACTGCTAACGAAAATATAATTAGCGCAATAGTGGCAGTAGTACTAGCCCAAGTGACTAAGCAAATAACAATAAGTGTTAGGCCCAGCCTAAAGGCATTCCAGCGTATATCTTCCACGTTTAAGTTTCTTCAAAAAAGTTACTTTATTATAGCGAGCATTTGCCGCTGGAGACATGCAAGTTGCTATGAATTTTCTGAAGTCTATTTTGAATGATGGATAGTCGACAGTTTCTTAATAGACTCGAGTTTATTGAATAGATAGCCGATAACCAGCACCACGAACAGTTTGAATCAAATCTTCATGTCCAGACACTGATAGCGCATTGCGTAAACGGCGAATATGCACATCTACTGTACGGTCCTCAACGAATACGCGGTCACCCCATACTTTGTCTAGTAATTGGCTACGGGTATGCACACGCTCAGCATTAGTCATGAAAAAATGTAACAGTCTAAATTCTGTTGGGCCTAAATCAATTGTTTTTTCTTTTCCAGTGACGCGATGGGTGGTTGGATCTAGACGTAAGCCTTTAACTTCAATAGGGTCATCAGTCATTTGTGGTGAACGACGGCGCAATACTGCTTTTATGCGTGCATTTAATTCGCGTGGGCTAAATGGTTTGGTTACATAGTCATCTGCGCCTACTTCTAATCCGCGCACTTTATCGTATTCATCGCCTCGTGCAGTCAGCATGATGATAGGGATAGATTTTGTAATGGAATCTGATTTTAATTTACGGGCAAACTCCAGACCATTCATACCCGGCAACATCCAATCTAACAAAATTAGATCTGGCAAAGTTTCACGCATTAAATCTTGTGCATGCTCCACACTTAATGCACGCAAAGCGTTATGGCCTGCCTGCGTGATATTCAGGGCAAGTAACTCTTGAATTGCTGGTTCATCTTCAACGACTAATATATTGGCTGGCATTATTTTTCCTTATCGAAATAAGCTTTTGTTGTTCAATTTAGTCAGTTTATGACCCTAATATGACATATTCATGACAAATAACAAGTCTACTGAAAACCTATTAAGGAGAATATTAAAAGTAGTGCTAGATAAGAATTGAAGCTGATCAATAAGTAAATTGCCATTTTTGAATTTTTGTAACAAAATGTAAAATATAGCGCAAATACTAAGTGTTAAAGAATTTAGACTTTTGAATAGTCAACACTAACATTGTAAAAATGGCATATCAAAAACTCAAAATGAAACTCAGGGGATAGCATGGCAAGTTTTTTATCAAAAGAACACATTACTGCAGGCGCTGATTTTAATCGGTGGTTAGTGCCGCCAGCTGCATTGGCCGTGCATCTATCAATTGGTATGGCTTATGGATTCAGTGTTTTTTGGAAGCCACTAGGAAATGCGCTACTCGATGAAGATGGCAAGCCTTTAGCAGCTTGTGCAGCGGGAGCAACTACCTTTGGTGAAAAGCTAGCAGGAACACTGCGCGCCTTAACTGCAACAGACTGCAATTGGACGCAGTTTGATTTAGGCTGGATGTATACCTTATTTTTCGTGCTGTTGGGTTGTTCTGCTGCAGTTTGGGGCAGTTGGTTAGAGCGTTCAGGCCCGCGTAAAGCTGGCCTAGTGTCAGCATTATGTTGGTGTGGTGGTTTATTGATTTCTGCTTTTGGTATCTATAATCATCAACTATGGATGATGTGGCTAGGTAGTGGTGTGATTGGCGGAATCGGTTTGGGTCTAGGCTATATTTCACCAGTTTCAACCCTTATTAAATGGTTTCCTGATAGGCGAGGAATGGCTACAGGCATGGCAATTATGGGTTTTGGTGGTGGCGCGATGATAGGTTCTCCATTAGCTACTATGCTAATGAAACATTTTTCTTTAGGTGTAAATGGCGCAGGTATCTGGCAAACATTCGTTACCCTTGCTGTCATTTACGCTGTATTTATGGTCGGCGGAAGCTTGGGTTACCGTGTACCACCCACTGGCTGGAAACCTGAAGGTTGGAATCCGCCAGAAAAAAGTGTGAATAGCATGATTGCTAGCAAGCATGTGCATCTTAATAAAGCGCACAAAACACCACAATTTTGGCTGCTATGGCTAGTGCTGTGCATGAATGTTTCCGCAGGAATCGGCATTATTGGTGCAGCTGCACCGATGCTGCAAGAAACCTTTGGTGGTGCGCTAATTGGCTATACTGGTATGAGTTTTGCCGATATTAAAAAAGACGAGATGCTTGTACCACTTGCCGCGGCGGTCGGTGCTGGTTTCGTGGGGCTAATTTCTTTATTCAATATCTTTGGGCGCTTTTTTTGGGCAAGCTCATCAGATAAATTAGGCCGTCAACGTACTTATGTTATTTTCTTTGTACTTGGCGCATTGATGTATGTACTTGCTTCTCAAGCCGCAGGATTAAAATCACTTGCCATGTTTGTAGCTTGTTTCTGCGTCATTGCATCAATGTATGGCGGCGGTTTTGCGACTATTCCTGCCTATTTGGCGGACATGTTCGGTACACAATTTGTTGGTGCAATCCATGGTCGCCTACTTACAGCATGGTCAACAGCAGGCATTTTAGGGCCAGTGATTGTGAATTATATGCACGATATTCGCTTGGAAGCCAAGGTGCCATTTTCCGATATTTATGCACCCATATTTTATGTATTGGCGGGTATGTTAGTGATTGGTTTTGTGGCCAATTTTTTAGTTAAGCCGGTAGCAGATAAGTTTTTTATGACAGATGCAGAATTAGCCCTTGAGAAAAAACTTGCCCACGAGAAAGGTGCCTCTGGAAGTAGTACGATAAATGAAGTGATAGGCGTTCCCGAAAAAACGCCATTGCTCACCACTTTTGCTTGGTTGGCTGTAGGCATTCCTATTTGCTATGGTATATGGAGTACGATACAGAAAGCATGGGTGTTATTTCAGTAACTCGTAGCTGATATGCGGTAAAATATGCTTTTGAAATAAGCAACTGCAATGAAGGATACGAAAGATGAGAGAAATTAAGCAAAATTTAGATGGTGCTGGCTTGCAAATCGGCATAGTGATGTCAAGATTCAACCCAGAAATTGGTGATGGTTTGTTAAGCGCCTGTAAAGCCGAATTACTCAAACTAGGGGTTGATAGTGATGCGATTACTATAGTAACAGTGCCCGGCGCATTAGAAACAACATTACTTTTGCAGCATATGGCGCTCAGTGAAAAGTTTGATGCCTTAATTGCATTAGGCGCGATTATTCGCGGTGAAACCTATCACTTTGAAGTGGTTTCTAATGAGTCTGCCCGCGGTATTGCTGAAGTGCAATTGAATACTGGTGTGCCAGTGGCAAATGCGATATTAACTACTGAAGATGATGATCAAGCGATTGCGCGCATGCATATTAAAGGTGCTGAAGCTGCGCAAGTAGCGATTGAAATAGCTAATTTGGTTAGGTCGCTATGATAGTAAATAACGAGACAAATGAAGATAGCCCAATGCTCACCAGTTTAGTGCAAGATAAAGAAGCAAAAAAAACAGTAGAAAAAAGATCAGTAGTAAAGAAAAATACTGGTAAAAACCGTAGAAAATCTCGTGAATTAGTTTTAAAAGCTGTTTATCGAGGCATGTTAAATCAGTCTGAATTAGGCCCAATTTTCCGTGATATGGTGGAAGATCCTGACTATAACAAAGCTGATGAGGCCTACTTTAAGCAACTGTTAGAAGCGGTAACGACTCACGTGGATGCGCTAGATAATAAATTAATGCATTTTATTGATAGGAAAGTCACAGAATTAAGCCCAGTTGAACATGCTATATTGCGAATATCTGGATGTGAGTTGATGTTTGATATGAGTATTCCATATCGAGTTGTAATTAATGAAGGCGTGGAATTAGCTAAAATATATGGTGGTATCGATGGATATAAATATATTAACGGCGTATTAGATAAGCTTGCTACTGATTTACGTAGTGCTGAAGTAGCTAGTGCTAAAAACTAAATAGCTACGGCTGTTTTTAATATATTACGGTAAATTAAATCTACCAATAATTATGAAAAATAGGCAGCTTGATTTATTAAGGGTGGCTGATGAGAAAGTCATATTGCTTTACCGCAAAGCTTATTCCATTTTTTTGCTATCAATAGAATCTCTAGTTTTTACGCTTTGTCATTTATTCTAAATCAAACAATTATCTGTTGTGCTAAAAGAGGCGCAGTCTAGCTTATTATGTATGTGGACGAAGTCTTAGAAATTGTACGTTTGACTGATGTAGGCCAGTGTCGTGATCATAATGAAGATGCGATTGCCAGTGATGCTGATATGGGATTGGTCGTATTAGCAGATGGCATGGGTGGTTACAAAGCAGGTGAAGTGGCAAGCGAAATTGCAGTGCTTAGTATCAGTGCAGAATTAAAAGAGGCGATGTTGAACCATGCGTCCAGCAAATTAGATACTTTGTTTGGCATGCAAGCTGAATCACATTTAATAATCAACGCTGTTAAAAATGCGAATGATGCAATTTATCATGTATCGCAAACACAGCCGCAATGTGCTGGTATGGGCACTACTTTAGTCGTTGGCTTATTTGCCAATAATAAATTATTAGTTGGGCATATTGGTGATTCGCGCATGTATCGTTTGCGTAGTCAAACTCTAGTGCAAATCACTGAAGATCACTCCATATTACAAGAGCATATTAAAGCAGGTTTGATTACTCAGGAACAGGCTAAATATTCTACTAACAAAAATTTAGTGACACGCGCTTTGGGCGTAGACTCAGAGGTGGAATTAGAGCTTAAAGAGTATGAAGTAGAAGAAGGCGATCTATATTTGTTATGCTCAGATGGTTTGACGGATTTAGTCGACGACGAACGCATTCAGTCAACGCTAAATATGGTATCTTTAGATTTAACTGCAGCCGCGGAAATGTTAGTGGAAATGGCGAATGATCGTGGCGGTAAAGATAATATTTCTGTCATACTAATAAAGGTTCATAAGCCTTTTGAGTTTAAGCGTCGTTGGTACAATAAATTTTTTAGCTCGTTAAAATTGCAGGGTGAATTATGGCAAAGCTTATTCTTTCTCTAGAAAACACATTACTAAGTGAATGGGCGCTTGATAAAGAGCGTATTTCTATCGGGCGTAGGCCTAATAATGACATTCATATTGATAATCTTGTAGTAAGTGGTTTACATGCAGCGATAGTCAAAACGGGTAATGATTTTTATGTTGAAGATCAAGGTAGTACTAATGGTACTCAGGTAAATGCTAAATTAGTGAAAAGTCATTTATTGCAAGATGGCGATTTAATTGAGTTTGGAAAGTACCAAATCAAGTATGTAAATGAGGGTTTGGCTAATGATGGGGATAGTGATTTTGAAAAAACCATCATGTTACGTCCCGCTACCATGAGAGGTATGCAACAAAAACCACTAGATACATACACTTCGGCTGATAGTTCTTCATATGATACTCAACTCATTGATGATCTTTCAGTATCAATATCAAATCCTATACCATCAGTAAGCGCAACACTAGCAGCAAGCGCATTGCCAGAGCCACTAAAATTTGTACCTAAAATAGAGCCTGAGATGAATTTGGCGGTAGGTAAAATACAAGTACTTAATGGTTCGAATAGTGGCCGTGAATTATTGTTAAACAAAACGTTAACCACACTTGGTAAACCTGGCGTGCAAGTGGCAGTGATTACTAAAAGACCTAACGGCTACTTTATCACGCATGTTGAAGGGCAAGTATTCCCAATGGTGAATGGTGGCTCTACAGGCGCACAAGCCTTTGCATTGAGTGACCACGATGTAATTGAATTAGCTGGCGTTAGGATGGAATTTTATCTTAACTAATCAGTATTTATAAAGTGTATAAACCAAGCTCAATACATATGAACGTTTCGATGATACGCAATACCGTGGTCTTTTTGTTTTAAATTACACGATTGAATAGCTTATTTTTCTAGCATGATAGAAACTCAGAATCCCTACTTACTCAAACGTTTAGAACGCCTTAATGCCATCGGCATTGCACTATCAGTAGAGCGTGATAACAATCGATTGTTAGAAATGATTTTGTTAGGCGCAAAAGAAATCACCAACGCTGATGGTGGAACCTTGTACACCATTACCAATGATAAACATCTCAAATTTGAAATTATGAGCAATAAAACACTCAATATGGCGCTGGGTGGTACCACAGGCAAAGAAATCCCATTTTTACCACTACCGCTATACCTCGCAGATGGCAGTCCTAATTTAACCACGGTTGCCGCTTATGCGACCCTTAAGGATAAAACAGTTAATATTGAAAATGCCTACTTAGCGCAAGATTTTGATTTTACTGGCACGCGTAAATTTGATGAAAAAACAGGCTATCATTCACAATCGTTTTTAACGATTCCCATGAAAAATCATGAGGCTGAAGTGATTGGTATATTGCAGCTCATTAATGCGATTGATGTAGATACGCAGAAAATCATTCCTTTTTCGGCTGCCAATCAAAGCTTAGTAGAATCCCTCGCGTCGCAAGCAGCGGTTGCGATGACTAACTATAATTTGATTGAAGGTTTAAAAGGGCTGTTTGAAGCATTTATTGAATTGATTGCTGAAGCTATTGACCAAAAATCACCTTATACGGGCGGGCATTGCAAGCGTGTGCCAGAATTAACAATGATGTTAGCGCAGGCTGCAATTGATACTAAAACTGGCCCATTAAGCGACTTTACCTTAAGTGAAAAAGAGTTTTATGAGCTTAAAATAGCGGGTTGGTTGCACGATTGCGGCAAGGTGACTACACCTGAGTCTGTGATGGATAAGTCGACCAAATTGTCCACAATTTTCGATCGAATTCATTGCATTGATCAACGGTTTGAATTGCTAAAAAAGCAGTTTGAATGCGATGCGCTTAAAAAGCAAATAATTGCCTTGCGTAATAATATACAAAGTGATTTTGCGACTGTAAATGCTGACCTTGAGACATTCAAATTACGATGCGATAGCAACCGTGAGTTTCTAAGACAGGCTAATTTTGGCAGTGAGCATATGACACCAGAAGATCAGCAGCGTGTCTATGATATCGCTGCGATAAAAATCGTGAATGAAGAGGGTGATGCCGTACCTTTTTTAAGTGAAGAGGAGATTTATAATCTCAATATCGTCCGTGGTACGTTAACTGCAGAAGAGCGTGAAGTTATCAATAACCATATTGTTGTCACCATCAATATGTTAGAATCATTGCCCTACCCTAAAGCCTTACAACGCGTGCCAGAATATGCAGGCGGGCATCATGAGCGCATGGATGGCACTGGTTACCCTAAAGGCTTAACACGAGATCAAATGTCAGTACCTGCGCGTGTAATGGGTATTGCTGATATTTTTGAGGCGCTTACCTCAAAAGATAGACCATATAAAAAAGCTAAAACTTTATCAGAGTCCTTACATATTCTAGGTAATATGAAATTAAAGCATCATATTGACCCAGACTTATTTGATATTTTTGTGAGGGAGAAAATCTATCTTAAATATGGACAATTGTTTTTAGAATCAGAGCAAATTGATGAGGTGGACCACAGTAAGATTCCAGGCTACAACCCTTAAAATTCGATTAATCATTCACAAACCTACACTTTTGCAGCCGTCCTGATTGCAAAATAGATAACTGCCTTGCTCGTACCAATCCCCCAATACCCAGCGCGTAATGGTATGCCCATTGAGTTGAATCTGATGCTGATGAGGTCTATGTGTGTGGCCGTGAATCAATAGCTCAGGGTAATCATGGGCGACTAATAATCCGTTCACCGCACTTTGATTCACATCCATAATATGTGCTGATTTTTGAGATTTTTCTTTCTCGCTACGCTGACGAATCGCTTGGATTTGCTGTTTACGCAGAGGCAATGGCTTGCTCAAAAAGTCAGATTGCCATCTTTTATCTCTCACTTGCCGACGAAATTCTTGATAAGCAATATCGTCCGTACACAAATCATCACCATGGCTCAGTATTGTTCTTTTACCGTATAAATCAATAAGTGTCGGGTCTGGTAATAAGGTGATGCTGGCTGCCTTGCAAAAAGCATCTGCAACTAAAAAGTCACGATTTCCATGCATGAAATAGATGCTGACACCAGCATTTGATAATGCATTAAAAGCATCAATAATTGGCTGTAAGTGGCCGTCATCAATGTCATCATCACCAGCCCAGTAATCAAACAAATCACCTAAAATAAAAAGCGCTTTGGCCTGTAATACCCAATTCTTAAGGAACTGCAAAAATGTAGAAGTGATATGTGGGCGGCTGGCACACAAATGTAAATCGGAGATAAATACAGTAGCGTCTATTAAACTGACGTTTGCGTTATCCCCGAGTTTTTTCATGAAAGGTTTTTCATACAAGATTTGTCATCATTAAACAGTGAATACTGGTTTAATTTTAACTAAATTAACTATATCTTAACAACGCGTAGCACGTTCAATGATCACATTTTCAACAGGTACGTCTTGATGGCCTTTGTGAGTGGTCGTTTTGACCAGTCTAATTTTATCAATCACATCCATACCAGCAGTGACTTTGCCAAATACGCAGTAACCCCAACCACTACTGGTAGGTGCAGTATGGTTAAGAAATTCATTATTACCAACGTTAATGAAGAATTGACTGCTAGCAGAGTGCGGCGCTGATGTACGGGCCATTGCTACAGTATATTGCTCATTAGCTAGTCCATTATCAGCCTCATTTTTGATTTCAGCAGCAGATTCTTTTTGGTTCATCGTCGCATCAAAACCGCCACCTTGAATCATAAAACCATCAATCACACGGTGAAAAATCATGCCATCATAAAAACCATTATCAACATATTCCAAAAAATTCGCCGTAGTAATTGGCGCTTTTTCGGCATTGAGTTTTAAAGTAATTTCGCCAAAGTTTGTAAGTAGTTTAACCACAAAATATCCTTAATAAAAAGTAAAAGTAAAGCGGGTGAGTTTTATCTTACTGACCTATAAAGGTGCAGCGTTTAATTTAATTTGTTGAATCAAAATAGGCGATTTAGGCACATCGCTGAAAGGTCCATTATTACTTGTTGGTGTAGATGCAATCTCACGCACCACATCCATACCTTTGAGCACACGGCCAAATACGCAATAACCAATTAACTCAGGATCTGGGCTTTGATAATTTAGGAACTGATTATCTTCAAGATTGATAAAAAATTGTGTAGTGGCAGAGTCAGGGTCACCAGTTCTTGCCATTGCAAGTGTGCCCACTTCGTTAAGTAAACCGTTGCCTGCTTCGTTAACGATAGACGCTTTAGTTTCTTTTTCTGACATATCGGCATTAAAGCCACCACCTTGAATCATGAAGCGATTGATCACACGGTGAAAAATAGTATTTTTATAAAACCCAGAGTTTACATATTGCATGAAATTAGCTACCGTTTTAGGCGCTTTGTCGGGATAAAGCTCAATAATAAAATTGCCACGATTCGTTTCAACAGTTAGTTGCGGATTGGCGGCTAATGCTGAATTGCTCATAAGAGCTACGCTAGATAATATGCCTAGCATTAAAAAAACAAAAAATTGACGCATATTTTTTCCTGAAATTGAATTGATTGAAGTCAAATACTAAATGTTATTGCTACATATTAAGCTAGATTTCTCACTAAGAGCACTAATCGGCACCTTCGTAAATAATTTTCCAAGTATTATTTTCTTGAATCCAATATTGACGTTTTTGCATTTTGTTACTAAGCGCAGGGCTAGTGAAGTTTTGCACAAAATCAACGACTACTAACTTTTTATCGGTATCTGGATAAGCAAACATACTTAAATCTGAAAGTGAAATACTTACTTTAGGTTTGCTCGCTTGAACCAAATACTTATGGTCTGACCATTGCTGAAAATTAATACCACTACTTGAAAAGTCACGTGAATAATGCAAAAGATATTTTGCAGTATCTTGTGATTTCCAATCAGACAACCAATCCGCCATTGCTGTTTGCAAAGCTTGCTTTTCAGCAGAAGTGTTGTTACCTGCATCTAGCCATTTTAAGTTGCTTGCAATAATAACGGGTGTGTTACCTGTTTGCAAAATTGGCGCTAACGCCCTTAAATCTTGATTCGCTAACACTACACAACCATCACTCGCCCGCGGAGGGCGGCTATAAGTATTACTAGGTGTGCCATGTAGCCAAATACCTGAACCGCTCCTGTTATGCGCTGCATCCCATTCATTTGGATAGTTGAGCGGGTAGGCCGCATCACCATAAATATCTGCGAGTGGCTGCGTTAATTTTTGTCCAGCGAAATAAACGCCTAGTGGTGTGCGCTTATCACCCTGCGCTTGTTTATCAGTACCATTCTTGCCGACAGTAATATAGTAATCAGCGACATAGCTTAAAGTGCCACCGATATTCTTGTACAAGTACAAGCGAGATTTATCCGTATCAACCACAATCACATGGCTTTGCAGTTCATTGGGCGATAAAAGTAAATTGGGAAGTTTATCTAAATCTTGTTTTGATAAATAGTGCTTAATACGTGCGCGCGCTTCTGCTTGCAAATCTTTAACCGCTTCGGTGGGATTGCCATTCGCACTACCAAAAGCTTCTAAATGTTGACCTTGCGCCATCAGTAGATCACCGCGAACAAGGTTGGCAAGTTTGAAATTAGGTGTGGTGAGTAAAAGTTGATCAATAGTATTTAAGGCTTGTTGGTTTTTACCTTGCGTAATTTCCATTAGGCTCTTTACTAGCAAGCTTTCAACCAAATTACTGGCAAGGTTAACCGTACCCTTAAACGTCGGTTTTGGCATTAAATTGCTAAAACTGTAGCGATTTACTGCCGTTGCGTTCCATGGCAATAATATAATTGCCCCTAAAAGCGCGTATGTTAAAGCTCTATTCACACCCATCAATACATTAAATAACCCTAATATAATATGCATCAAAAAACTAAACTACAACTATTTGTAGTTACATTTTAAACGTTTTATCAATAGTGTGCTGATTGCAATGGTTGACTAAATTTAATTGCTCGCAATTTCTTGTTCAATAAACCAGTTGTCACCCGCTTTTTTCATCAGCAATGTTTTGGTGGTGCTAATTGGTTTGCCATCAGCACGGTATGATTGCTTGAAACGTACTTTTGAATTATTGCTATCTATATTAGTGATGTTGATGCTAGAGAGTTCTACACTTATTTTAGAGGGTTTAGTAATTCGTTCGCGACGTTGTTGCTGCCACGTCTTACGCGTTTCATCTTTGGCTGGTTTGAAACTTTCGCCATAGCTTGCAAAATACTTATCTAGATTTTTTGCAGACCAAGCCTGTGCCCAGTTATTCACTGCTGCTGTCAACGCTACGTCGCTAGTGACATGCGTAGCAACTGCTGGTTTTTCTGGCATTGCATCAGGCTTCTTTGCGTCTGCAGGGCGTATTTGATTCGCAACTTTAACTGGCTCTTTAGAAGCAATAGTGGTTTTATTCCCAGTACCAAACAAATCTTTAATTAGCGATAATTTAGTTTGAGCACGTGTATTCGCGGTATCTAACTGAAAAGCTTTGTCGTAAGCTTCAGAAGCCATGCGGGCATAAATATCACCAAGATTTTCGTGTGCTGTCGCATAGCTAGGGTGTGTTTTTATTGCAGTTTCAAGTGCTTTTCTTGCTTTATCAAATTGACCTTGATCTGCATATAAAACAGCTAAGTTATTGTATGGCTCAGGCAAATTTGGGAACTTTTCAGTCACATCGGTAAAGGTTCTAATCGCTTCATCACGGCGGCCTTGTTCTGCAAATAAAACGCCTTTCATAAACAATGCCTGTGCATTTTTTGGATTTGCCTGAATGTAAATATTCACACGGTCGATGGCAGCCGCGCCCTGACCTTGACCTGCCATTTGTGAAATATCTTTTAACTCATCTGCGTGAGCCACTGAGAATAATAAACCCACTGACAAAATACTGGCAGTCGAAATCAAACTAAACTTTTTCATAGAATTGGTCAGTGACGTTATTAGATTATCCATTGTGATATAATTTTTGCGATAGTAATAAAAACTTAATTCTATCAATAGCCTAGCTAACATCCAATAGCTCATTTAGTTTTAACAAACTTATTTTCACAATAAGCACCCAAGTTTTAAGTATCAACTTGCAATTTTTAGTAACAACTTACATTGATTATAACTTAAACTATTTCCAAACATCCAAATTCAGTTTCAAGTCATCAGAATATGCTAAAAATATACAATACGCTCGCCCGTGAAAAACAAACATTCACGCCAATTGTTGCAGGTAAAGTCAGTATGTATGTATGTGGCATGACGGTTTATGATTACTGTCAT
>JAYTHN010000100.1:0-5886 GCA_043732505.1 Methylotenera sp. | reverse complement strand
ATATGGATGCAGCTGTGCGCACGATTGCAGGTAGCGCTCGTAGTATGGGTATCGAAGTGGAGGGTGTATAGCATGGCTAAAAGAATTGATGCGTTTCGCGCAAAAGTAGATCGTAATAAACTTTATCCAGTGATTGATGGTCTTTCACTAGTTAAAGAAAATGCAAAAGCTAAATTTAACGAATCTGTTGATGCTGTGATTATTCTAGGGATTGATCCACGTAAATCAGACCAGTTAGTACGTGGTGCTTTAGTGTTACCAAACGGAACGGGTAAAACAACGCGCGTAGCTGTGTTTGCTCAAGGTGCGCAAGCTGAAGCGGCTAAAGCTGCTGGTGCTGATATTGTTGGTTTTGATGATTTAGCTGAGCAAGTTAAAGCCGGTGTAATGGACTTTGATATTGTGATTGCTACTCCAGATGCGATGCGTATCGTGGGTGCTTTAGGTCAGATTTTGGGCCCACGCGGTCTAATGCCAAACCCAAAAGTAGGTACTGTAACACCTGATGCTGCGACTGCCGTTAAAAATGCTAAAGCAGGTCAAGTGCAATATCGTACAGATAAAGGCGGTATTATTCATTGCACGATTGGCCGCGCTTCATTTACAGTCGAGCAACTACAGGGTAACTTGGTTGCACTAGTTGAAGCTTTAAATAAAGCGAAACCAGCGTCTACTAAAGGTGTTTATCTTAAGAAATTATCTGTATCTAGCACCATGGGTGCTGGCGTACGTGTAGATCAAGCAAGTTTAATTGCTTAAATGAATGATGAGCCAATCTCAAGGAATTTAGATTGACTCGTAAAGGGCTTTGGGCTCATTGCAGTTTTTAAGTTTAATAGCTGAAAAACAACAGTGAGGTTATCAAAGACCGTAGGTGTCCGAAAGGATTTAATGTTAGTACTTTTAAAGTGGGTGAATGCTTTTTTCATAATGGTAAACCTCTGTTTTAATTGAACTGAAACCTACGCAGATGGTGTATCCCTAAACAGAAGTAAATTCTGAATAAGAGGTCGCCGTGAAATGGTTTTTATGCGCTTAACGGTTCATAAAGGCTGATTTTGGTTATTTAACAGAACGAATTATTCGTGAGTTAGTTAATCAAAGATTCTAACGGAAGGAGAAAAGACTTGAGTTTAAATCTTACAGAGAAAAAAGCAGTTGTAGCTGAAATTAGCGAACATGTTGCTAATGCACAAGTCATAGTGCTTGCTGAATACCGTGGTACAGGTGTTGCAGATATGACTAAGTTGCGTGCTAATGCTCGCAATTCTGGTGTTTACTTGCGCGTGCTAAAAAATACTTTAGTACGTCGTGCGGTAGAAAATACAGCGTTTTCAGGACTTGCAAACGACATGGTTGGCCCATTGGTTTTTGGTATTAGCCAAGACCCAGTTGCGGCTGCAAAAGTGCTTAACGATTTTGCAAAAGTAAACGACAAATTTGTTATTAAAGCGGGTGCTGTTCCAAACCAAGTCATGGATATTGCTGGAGTACAAGCCTTAGCCTCCATGCTTAGTCGCGAAGAGTTACTTGCTAAATTTGCACGTACACTTAATGAGGTGCCAACCAAGTTTGCGCGTGCGCTTGCGGCAGTTCTAGATGCCAAAGCAGCTTAATTCATAAGCTACATAATTAAATTTTAGGGAATATTCAAATGGCAATTTCAAATGCAGATATTTTAGATACAGTTGGTAATATGTCAGTGCTGGACTTAACAGCATTCATTAAAGAAATCGAAGAAAAATTTGGCGTATCAGCGGCTGCAGTAACCGTTGCAGCATCAGCAGGCGGTGCAGCAGCACCAGCTGCAGCAGAGCAAACAGAGTTTAGCGTCATTCTTTTAACAGCTGGCGAACAAAAAGTTAGTGTTATTAAAGTAGTGCGTGAACTAACTGCATTAGGTTTAAAAGAAGCTAAAGACTTGGTTGATGGCGCTCCTAAAGCAATTAAAGAAGGCGTTAACAAAGCTGATGCTGATGCAGCATTGAAAAAATTGATTGAAGCTGGTGCAACTGGCGAAATCAAATAATATACTTGTGAATTGACGATTCTAGGCTGACGGGAGACCGTCAGCCTTCGACGTTTATAACGGCATGCCAATGTAACTAAATGTAATTGGTTATTGTAGTAAAAATTAAGTTTGTATTTAAAATTAAGATAACACTTGTTGAAGTCAGAAATCAGAGTATTTGCATGATTCACTCTGCATGATTTATAGCAGTTCAATTATGCGATTGAATTTTTATAAAAATATTTTTATTTCTGCCCTCAAACATTAGGAGATGCAATGAGCTATTCCTTCACCGAAAAAAAACGCCTTCGTAAAAGTTTCGCTAAACGAGAAAGTGTGCAGGAGATTCCTTATCTACTTGCTATGCAGCTAGAATCTTATGCTGCCTTTTTGCAAGCCAATACCGCTGCTGATAAACGCACGGAAGACGGTTTGCAATCAACTTTTAGTTCTGTCTTTCCTATTGTCAGTCACTCAGGTAATGCGCGATTAGATTACGTAAGCTATCAACTAGGCGCTGAGCCGTTTGACGTGAAAGAATGTCAGCAACGTGGATTAACCTACGCTGCACCATTACGCGTGAAAGTGCGTTTAACAATCATGGATAAAGAGGCTTCTAAGCCGACCGTGAAAGAAGTGAAAGAGCAAGAAGTCTATATGGGCGAATTGCCTTTGATGACTGAAAATGGCTCATTCGTGATTAATGGTACTGAGCGTGTGATTGTTTCGCAATTGCATCGTAGCCCGGGTGTGTTCTTTGAACATGACCGTGGTAAAACCCACTCATCAGGTAAACTGCTGTTTTCAGCACGTATCATTCCTTACCGTGGTTCATGGTTAGACTTTGAGTTTGATCCTAAAGATTATTTGTACTTCCGTATCGATCGTCGCCGTAAAATGCCAGTCACTATTTTGCTTAAAGCACTTGGTTACACACCTGAGCAAATTATCTCTACATTCTTTGATTTTGATACTTTCCATGTCAACGCTAAAGGTGTTCAGTTTACTGTCGTGCCAGAGCGTTTGCGCGGTGAAGTTGCTAAATTCGACATCGTGGCTAAAGACGGTACATTATTAGTTGCTAAAGATAAACGCATTACCGTAAAACACATCCGTGAGATGGAAAAAGCTGGTGTTAGCAAAATTGCTGTCCCACAAGACTTTATTCTTGGACGCGCGATCGCTAACAACATTGTTGATAAAGAAACTGGCGAAGTGGTTGCCAACGCCAATGATGAAATTACAGAATCATTGTTAGAGAAATTAATCGACGCTGATATCGAAACTATCAGAACACTCTACTCTAATGATTTAGACCATGGTGATTACATCTCACAAACGTTACGTATTGATGAAATCCCTGACCAATATAGTGCGCGTGTAGCAATTTATCGTATGATGCGCCCAGGCGAACCACCAACTGAAGATTCAGTAGAAGCGCTATTCAATGGTTTGTTCTTTAATGAAGATCGCTATGACTTGTCACGCGTAGGCCGTATGAAGTTTAATCGTCGTGCATTCCCTGAAAAAGCGGAAGAGCGTCAATCAAACTGGATGCGTAAGTTCTACGAAGAAAAAGGCCCACGTGGTGCTGAAGGCGCTTATGTGCTTTCAAATGATGACATTCTTGCCGTAATCGGTGTGTTGCTAGAGTTACGCAACGGCCGTGGTGAGATTGATGACATCGATCACTTAGGTAATCGTCGTATCCGTTCAGTGGGTGAGTTGGCTGAGAACCAATTCCGTGCTGGTTTAGTGCGTGTAGAGCGCGCTGTTAAAGAGCGTTTGAGCCAAGCTGAGTCTGACAACTTAATGCCGCATGATTTAATCAATGCGAAACCAGTATCAAGCGCGATTCGTGAATTTTTTGGTTCTAGCCAATTGTCACAATTTATGGACCAAACCAATCCATTGTCAGAAATTACGCATAAACGTCGTATTTCTGCGCTAGGCCCAGGCGGTTTGACGCGTGAGCGTGCAGGTTTTGAAGTGCGTGACGTACATTCAACCCATTATGGCCGTATGTGTCCAATTGAGACACCAGAAGGTCCAAACATTGGTTTGATTAACTCATTAGCATTGTATGCACGTACTAATGAATATGGCTTCTTAGAAACACCATATCGTCGTGTTGAAGGTAATAAAGTATCTGACACGATTGACTATCTTTCAGCGATTGAAGAAAGTCAGTACATGATTGCGCAAGCAAATACTGAGCTAGATACTAAAAATATGTTCACGGATGACTTAATTTCATCACGTCATCACAATGAATTTACCATGACGTTGCCAGGCCGTGTGCAGTATATGGACGTTGCGCCAGGTCAAATTGTGTCAGTTGCGGCTTCATTGATACCATTCCTAGAACACGATGATGCGAACCGCGCATTGATGGGTGCCAACATGCAGCGCCAAGCTGTGCCTTGTTTACGTGCTGAAAAAGCAGTAGTGGGTACGGGTATTGAGCGTACTGTAGCCGTTGACTCTGGTACAACTGTTCAAGCACGTCGCGGCGGAACAGTGGACTATATTGACTCAGGTCGTATCGTGGTACGTGTTAACGATGATGAAGCTAAAGCTGGTGAAGTGGGAGTTGACATCTATAACCTGACTAAGTACACACGTTCTAACCAAAACACTAATATTAACCAACGTCCATTGGTTCGCGTAGGCGATAAATTGGCACGTGGTGATGTGATTGCCGATGGTGCTTCAACCGACATGGGTGAGTTAGCACTTGGTCAAAACATGTTAGTAGGCTTTATGCCTTGGAACGGCTATAACTACGAGGATTCTATTTTAATCTCTGAGCGCGTAGTAGCAGATGATCGCTATACATCGATTCATATTGAAGAGCTTTCAGTAGTTGCGCGCGACACTAAACTTGGTGCTGAAGAAATTACACAAGATATTTCTAACCTTAGCGAGCGTATGCTAGGTCGTTTGGATGAAATTGGTATTATCTACATTGGTGCTGAGGTTGAAGCGGGCGATGTGTTGGTAGGTAAAGTGACACCAAAAGGTGAAACACAACTGACACCAGAAGAAAAATTGCTACGTGCTATTTTCGGTGAAAAAGCGTCTGACGTTAAGGATACCTCACTGCGCGTACCATCAGGTATGAGCGGTACAGTGATTGACGTACAAGTGTTTACTCGTGAAGGTATTGATCGCGATGCTCGTGCACAGCAAATTATTGATGACCAATTAGCGCATTACAAGCAAGATCTAGCTGATCAGATGCGTATTGTAGAAGACGATGCTTTTGGTCGTATTCGCCGTCTAATCGAAGGTAAGGCTGCGACTGGCGGACCTAACAAACTGAAAAAAGGCGATACATTGACTGCTGAGTATTTGGCATCAGTCGGTCGTTATGACTGGTTTGATATTCGTCTCAGTGATGAAGATACAGCGCGTCAATTAGAGCAGTTGAAAGACAGTTTGGCGCAAGCGCGTGTTGAATTCGATAGCCGTTTTGAAGAGAAAAAACGTAAATTGACGCAAGGCGATGAGTTGCCGGCTGGCGTACAAAAAATGGTCAAAGTCTATTTGGCTGTTAAACGTCGCATTCAACCTGGTGACAAAATGGCGGGTCGTCACGGTAACAAGGGTGTAATCTCAAAAATCTGTCCTATCGAAGATATGCCACACATGGCTGACGGTACACCGATGGACATCGTGTTGAACCCGCTAGGCGTTCCTTCACGTATGAACATTGGTCAGATTTTAGAGACGCATTTAGGTTGGGCCGCTAAAGGTCTTGGTCATCGTATTGGTGAAATGTTAAAAGCTGAAACTAAAGTTGCTGAAATCCGTAAGTTCTTAGATCAGATTTATAACGACAGTACAGGTAAAAAAGAAGACATTAAATCGTT
>JAYTHN010000099.1:0-1688 GCA_043732505.1 Methylotenera sp. | reverse complement strand
AAAAGCGAAAGATGCGCCTGCTTCAAAAAGAGATAAAGCAGAAGCTACATGTAGAGCATATGCACAACTGTTGTGGATGATTGATCCAAAAATCCATCCAAAACATATTGCTGAAAGTGAGACTTTAAAACGATTAGAAAACGTAAAAGGCTTTCAAGCTGACACCACAAGACAGTGGATCATCGACTTAGATCCGCAAAAATCTGACCGAAAAACTGGCGCACCACCTAAAGTAGAATATAAAATAGATCTAAAAACTGGTGGTATAAACGAAAAATCTTTACTGAGTTATGCCGATAAATAGCTTAGAAACTACATCTCAGTTTTAATCAACTCGCCGCCGTTACTGTCTCAAAACTCTGCTTCAAAAAAACCACCACTTATTTAAGTCGGTGTTTTATAAATCTGGCTTTTTAATTTTCTAGAGATTAAGTCATCGTATGTCTTCATTCACTTAATGGAGGCAATCATGTACGACCATCTACTTACTTCAAAACAAGCAGCACCTATTCTTGGTGTCAGCATCGCATTTTTAGAGCGTGAACGCTGGGCTGGTGCCAGAATTCCCTATATACAAATTGGTAGCCGCGCTGTGCGTTACCGCATGAGCGATTTGATGAGTTTTATCGAATCGCGCATGCGCTTATCTACAAGCCAATAAGGGGTCGCATTATGCGCTCCCTTACTCCGAACATTCGCGATTTACACGCACCTGGCGCGGTTGAGGCTGAACATGTTCTTAATATGCTGCATGAACACGAATCAAATCTTGAAGATCAGGACTGGCGTGCAAAAATATTCAGCACATTTCCGTGCCGATTTGCTTACAGATTAGCGCGTGAATATGAAGAGATTTACACCTTTGAAAATCGTTGCAATGCCAACCTGTATTTATTGGGACATTGGGAGCGAAGCAAAAAAAGGAATATTCCCTTATCGTCAAATGACTGCGAGCTAGAACAACTCTCAAAAAAGTATGCTGCTGAAATGCGCCAGATTGGCAGCATCATCCATGATGACGTAAATGCTGTTGTTAGGCTTTGGCGCTTAGCAAAATCTTATGGCATCAAACCACCCGATATATACAATCCAAATATAACCCCAGGCGGCATACTTAGGCGTCTATTGGACGATCAATGGTGGCTTAGACAGTTACGTAAAGCCCATGCTAAAAATCTCGAAGAAGAAGCGATACAACTAGGCTTTGTTCACGAACATGCTGGACTCTATATCAGCGATGAATCTTTTAGCCGCTATCAAGATCAGAAATTACGTAATACTCGCATTATTAGCAGATTGATTGCTGTGAATGATCAAAACCAAGTGTTCAAACTAGAAGACCTTATTTCAAAAAGTACATCTAACCCAGTTAATAGACGTAATGAATTGATGTGCCGCGTCTGCGGATTCGAGACCATAGCTAACGATCTTGGTCATGTAGCAGATTTTTTGACGCTTTCATGCCCATCTCGCATGCATGCTAGGCACAATAAAAGTGGAAAAAACAACGCTAAATATGATGGCACGACACCATCGCAGGCACAAAAACATCTGACCACCACTTGGGCGAGGATTCGTGCCCAGCTAAAGCGTGACGGCGTAGAAATATATGGTTTTAGAGTAGCTGAACCTCACCACGATGGCACACCGCATTGGCATCTTTTGGTTTTCTATGACAAAAACAATAT
>JAYTHN010000098.1:0-1689 GCA_043732505.1 Methylotenera sp. | reverse complement strand
ACTTTGCTCTTACTTATTTTAATTATTTAGCTGGTACTCGGTTACTTTTTAGATTTATCAATCGCTTTGAGTATGCACATCATTTGTGCTTCTGCTACAACAACATCATTGACTCTAGCAATCCCTGTGTATTTCCAAATACCTTTTAAGGTACGATCTATTTTAACGTGTAATATAATTTGGTCACCTGGAGATACTGGTTTTTTAAATCGTGCGCTATCTATACCTGCAAAATAATAAACAGAATCGTCACTAGGTTTGGTGCCCATTGTTTTAAATGACAAAATTGCCGCTGCCTGCGCCATCGCTTCAACTATAAGCACGCCAGGCATCACAGGATGGTAGGGAAAGTGACCTGGAAAGTAAGGCTCATTGATAGTGACATTTTTTAGCGCAGTAATTTCTTTACCTAATTCAAGTGAAATTACGCGATCAATCAATACAAAAGGATAACGGTGAGGTAAGTGTGCCAGAATCTCATGGATATCCATGCTGGTATCGATTTTGTTAGTCATTATTATCTCAGCTTACATCTTTAACGTTGAACATGTATTGTAACGTTTACTGGTCAGATTTTAACAGCGTAATCTCTTTTTCAAGTTGTTTAATTTTATCTGTCAGCGCATCTAAATGACGAATATGTGCAGCAGTAGTCAGCCATGCCTTATGTGTTTGAAAAGGCATCAGCGCAGTATAAGTATCCGCCACTAATAATGATCGGGTAATCATGCTGCCTGGTGAAATAGTAACGTGGTCTGTAATCTCTAAATGTCCTAGAATCATTGCGGCACCACCTATTTTGCAGTGCTTACCAATTTTGGCGCTACCCGCAATACCTACACAACCAGCAATAACGGTATGTGCACCTATCACGCAGTTGTGACCAATCTGAATGAGGTTATCGAGCTTGACGCCCTCTTCTATGATGGTATCGTCTAGTGCGCCACGATCAACGGTGGTGTTTGCGCCAATGTCGACATTAGCATGAATAACAACGCGACCTACTTGCGGTATTTTTAACCAAACACCTGCCTCTTCTACATAACCAAAGCCATCTGAGCCTATTACCACACCAGAAAATAGATGACAGTTTTTGCCGATTGAGCAATGATGTTTGATAGTGACATGCGGTTCTAATCGGCTATTGTCTGCAATAGTTACATCATTTTCAATCACGCAGCCGCTGCCAATAATTACGTTTTCGCCAAACATTACATTTGCACCAACGACCACTAATGGTGCAATGCTGCATGATGCAGGAATGCTAGCCGAAGTATCCACTAATGCGCTAGGTGCAATACCTAAAGGAGAGCTAACAATTGGATTTAAATAAGCAGAAAGTCTAGCAAAATATGCGTAGGGATTATCAACAATAATGCGGGGAATCGCCGTTAATCCGGCATCGTTTTCACGTAAAACAAAAGCACTGGCATTACAAGAAACTAACGCTTTTTTATATTTAGCATCATTAATAAAACTAATATCACCATATTTTGCATTACTTAGTGATGCAACGTTAGAGATACGTGTATCGCCATCACCAATCACCTTACCACCTAATACTTGTGTAATTTCACTAAGTGAGTATTCTTTACCCATTAGTTTCACCTGAAAAATTTGTAAGTGATTTTATGATTTAGTGAGAACAATTGATAGTGCAGTCAATTATTTTTTACCTAACAGCTTTAA
>JAYTHN010000097.1:0-1696 GCA_043732505.1 Methylotenera sp. | reverse complement strand
ACATTCCAAGGGAAACGCCGTGTTAAAGCCGCGTCTCCCCTAAATTCAAACTTTAGGTAATTACATATGGACGCAAAATCCATTTCTCTACTGTCTTCCTTTCTTGGCCTTAGCGGCGGAATTCTTCTAGCCTACAGTCTTAATCGTGTACTTGGTGAGGTACGTTTTTCTATTGATGCATTGTCAACTTCGATTGAGTCGGTTGTTAGCAGTGGTGATGTTTATGTTTTTAGGGGTCTCGATGAGCGTCTGAAAACCGCAAACCAAATCTAAAACTCGTGATTGCGCTCAGGTATTTATTGTTTAGTAGTATCAGTAATATTGGCTGCATATGCCATTTTCGCTGCCTAACCCATCCATTAAGCGTGACGGGCTAAAGCTCACCCCTTATGTCATACGATAAAGTGGAAATTAATAATAAAAAACTTACTCCCGAACAGTTCAGCGATATAGCTAAAATGCTCCCAGAGATAAGATATCAAAAAAAAGAGTTAGTCGAACTCATCAAAAGTAAACCAGTAGTCATTAATGAAATCTTGGGTAAATATTACTCATGGGCTGAGATTTACGAATTGTCTTTCGTTGAACAAATGGCCTATTTATTTGTGTTACTTGGAATTAACAAGCCTATATACGAAATTGCGACATCCACAGCCCCACAACAAGCACTTATTGAAGCAAGTGAGGACGGTGGCAAACTTGATCAATGGTACGACCTCAACAAAGATAATATTGAGAAGAAGCACTTACTTTGGCTGGTGGTCGTTCTTCAAAGAAATATATTCAGTATCATGCTATTTCATCAGTCATTAGGCGCACTAGTCGATCAAGTAAGAAATGGAAACTCTGAAGCTTTCTTTAAAGCCGTTAGCGTAGAACGTTCAATTTTATCTTGTCCTACATTTGCCGATCGTTTATCACTAGCAGAATTAAAAAATGATAGGCAATTCTTTATTCACCTCAGAAAAGCACTCAAAGGCCCATCACAGAAGCATATGGAAGCCATCGGTGATTTACGGTATGCAATTGTATTGCTTCGAGATGCTGGCTTTGATAAATACACTGACGATCAACTAATTGCGTTTTTTGTTGGGAATGGCCTTTACCCTAAACATCCAAGTGCAGCAAAAAACCTTCGTAAACACATTCATACTGCACGCAAATTTGTAACCACCTAAAAACGCAATTTCAGGTGGTCGGCTTAACTGATTAACCTGCATAAAGTTCGTATCCATCCAGATCGCCATTTCGGTTAACTGGTAAATTCCAAAGGAATGGATATGAATAAAAAATGCTATCAATTAATACACGCAACACCGAGTCTCTGACCGACGACCAGCGCGCACCGCGCGGGGGAGGAGAAAGAGAATCGGTAGCGGTGCCTAGTAACACAGCAACTAATAACAGCATAAATAGAAATAATGAGAATGGTGCTCTTAAGTTTTTAAGATGGGGTGTAGATAGCTTATACCTGTCCTATCAAGGTGAACTGTATCCACATATCAATGAACAATTAAGTCAGCTCAAACGCCAATCCCAATCAGAAAAACAGAACGATCAAGCCAAAGCCCAATTGAAGGTTGGAGAGTATTTATTCGAGGTCAAGGATATTTGATTCCACTTTGCCAAGCTGCTGGACGGGAAGCAGGCGAACCGATCTGGCGTTTGGAATTTGAGTTCAAAAGGCAAATGCTGA
>JAYTHN010000096.1:0-17133 GCA_043732505.1 Methylotenera sp. | reverse complement strand
ATGCCGATTCAACAGCTTGGCGAATAAAATCTGCATCTAAACGCCGACCAAAACCGCCACCGATTTGGTAGTTATGCACCACCACTTTTTCAGCTGGTAGCTTGGTAATCGCCATTGCGCCTTTTGTGCAACGGTTGGTACTTGCGTACCCACCCAGATATCACAGCCATCTTTACGCACGTGCAACGTGCAATTCATAGGCTCTAGCGCAGCTTGAGATAAAAATGGTACTTGGTAGGTTGACTCATGCTGACTGGCACTTGCTTTAAACGCTTTGTGAAAATCACCGTCTTTTCTGGCGACGACCACTTGCAATTTATTATCTTTATTCTCAGAAGCATTTTTTAGATTTGCAATCATGTCTGCACTACTAATCTTCTTATTCGGGCCGTTATCCCATTGAATCACCAATGCGGCCAAACCTTGTTTTGCCGCCCACATATGGTCTGCAATTACCGCAATTGCATTCTCAAGCTTCACGACTTGATGCACACCTTTTACCGATAAAGCTTTTGAGTCATCTACGGAAGCTAGTTTGCCTCCCAACACTTGACAAGCCGCCACTGTAGCGATTTTCATCTCTGGCAAACGTACATCTATACCATATTGCGTTTTACCGTTAACCTTGTCTGGTGTATCTAAACGTTTAGCTGGCGTGCCAATCAGTTTGAAATCTTTTGGGTCTTTTAACGTGACTTGTGTGGGTAAAGGCATCGTCACTGCCGCGTTAGCCAGCTCACCATAACTAAGTTTTTTGCCCTCTGCATTCACAACATAACCTTGATCAGCATGACAAGTAGTAGCGTCCACACTCCGCTGTTTCGCAGCGGCAGAAATCAGTAGCACACGCGCAGTTGCGCCAGCCTCACGCAATGGCTTTTATGCATCGCGAATAGAAGTTGAACCACCTGTGACCTGTGAACCTAGAAGCGGGTCAGCATAAAGCTTATCGTTAGCAGGTGCGGCCTCAAGGGTGACCTGATTCAGATCAACTTCTAACTCTTCAGCAATTAGCATTGGAATTGAGGTATAAGTACCTTGCCCCATCTCAACTTTATGCATGACCAAAGTCACTTTGCCATCACGGCCAATTTTAATAAAGGCATTCGGTATAAAAACATTGTCTAACGTCACTCCGCCAGCTACGGTTCCAGTACCTTCAGAACCGCCAGTCTTCAAAATTTAGGCATCGCAAAACTAATCAGCAAGCCACCACCTACTGCCGCACCAGCAATAATAAAATTGCGACGCTCATTCCCTTTGGCTGACAGGCCTTTTGTAGACGGGTCGTCTACAACTTTAGGGTAAGATTTATCTGCTCAATACTCATAATTTAGATCTTTTTATTTGATCGCAAGGATACAGTTACTGAAATTCATTAATTTAGTATCTAGCACTGAAATTCTTGTGCTTGATACTGTAAAAGACTAAAAAACCTTAAGCTGCGGCAGCTTCTTTAATTGCCGCTTTAATGCGTGGGTAGGTACCACAACGACAAATATTACCTGACATTGCCGCATCAATATCCGCATCAGTAGGTTTCGGTTTGCTTGCCAACAGCGCAGTCGCTATCATGATTTGACCTGACTGACAATATCCACATTGCACCACCTCAAGTGATAACCAAGCTTGTTGTATCTTTTTACCCGCTTCGCTTTCGCCAATCGCTTCAATCATCGTAATTTTCTTAACGACCACTGCCGATACTGGCGTAACGCAGGAACGCCGTCCAAATGAATAGTACACGCACCACATAAAGCCATACCAAAACCGAACTTAGTCCCTGTAAACCCAACTACATCGCGAATCGCCCATAACACTGGGGTATCTTCGCTTACACCTAAAGAATGGTCTTCGCCATTCACATTCAAGGTAATCATATATTTCCAAACAAAATAATGGGCTTAAAATAAATAGCTATTTCTATTACTAAGCAATTCATTTAATCCCAAGCTTGGCAGATGTCTGTAGTCAGAATAGATTAAATTCATGATTTTTGTGTAACTCTTTGTAAAATAAAAGCGCCATTAACTGATGAAGTTAGTGAGCTTCATTCACTTACTCAGCCGTCGGACTTTTATATCTAGATAGCCAGTGAGCATAGGGTGGCGGGAGCACCCAGGCCGGGCTTTCCTTGCCTAACTCTTTGGCAGCTTAATATGGCCAATGCGGATTCTCCAAGTGAGCCCGTCCTATCATCACCAAATCCAGCTGCTCACTACGAATAGCTTGATCAGCAAGTTTAGGTGCTCTGAAGCCTCATGCTGATGAAACTGGTATATTAGCTTCATTCCTGACCCTCTGAGCAATAGGCCCTAAAAATGCTGGTCCCCATGGAATATTGGTTTCTGGTATGGTGAATCCAACACTGACACTTAGCATATCCAGCCCTATATTTCGCCAATCTTTAACCAATTGAATAGATTCACTCAAAGTTTCTTCATCTTTGCCATCAAATTCAAGAACGCCAAACCGAGCAGTTAATGGCGAATTGTCTGGCCAAACGTTTCTGACGGTTGATAGTGTTTCACGCCTGAATCTTGCTCTGTTTTCATAGCTACCACCATATGCATCCGTTCTATGATTTGAATGAGGAGAGAAAAAACTCTGACCGAGATAGCTGTGCGCCATATCCAGCTCTAACCATTCAAAGCCTGCATCCAATGAGCGTTGAGCTGCTGCAACAAAATCATTTTGTACTCGCTTGATATCTGCAATTGTCATCTCTGTCGGTACCCGTGGAAGATCACCACCAAACGCTATTGTGGAGGGTGCAATAGGTTGCCAAGCGCTTGAGTTATTTGCGGGAATATGGTCTTCGCCTTCCCATGGAATATTGGCACTGGCCTTACGTCCAGCATGTGCGATTTGAATTCCTGGAACAGCACCTCCAGCTTTGATTGCTTTTGCAATTTCGCGCAGTTTTTCAGCTTGATCATCATTCCAAATCCCTAAACAACCTGGGGTAATACGTCCTTCAAGCGATACAGCTGTTGCTTCTACAATCACCAGGCCGCTACCGCCACGCGCCAAACTAGCATAATGAACTTTGTGCCAATCATTTACTAAGCCGTCGACAGCCGTATACTGGCACATTGGGGGTACTGGAATTCGATTTTTTTAGGAGACATCCTTCAATTGAAAAGGTGAAAATAAATCTGTCATAGCGGTCCTTCTTAGATATTCAAAGTTGAAGCAAGGTTAAAAATAGTTAAACATTAAATGCAATTGTATTATATTGTATTGTAGTTATAATATAATCGAACTATAGAATATTATCAAGACATGTGTTAAATTTCAAACTTGAGGCAAATTAAACATCCCAATATAGAGCAATTCGAATTGACAGAAATGATGTATGCGCTCGCAGACCCTACTCGTCTAGAGATTGTTGTAATGCTAGCGACATCTGATAAAAAAATGACTTGCGGGGAACTGGGCTTGAATCGCCCAAAATCAAGCATGTCGCATCACTTCAAAATTCTTCGAAGCGCAGGCCTTGTTGAAACCGTGATTGAGGGCACAGAACACATGAACTCATTGAGATTTGAGGAAATAGAGCAAAAGTATCCAGGAGTTTTAAAGGCCGTGTTAAAAGCTGTAGAAAAAGTTCAAATGATTCGCTAATAAAATTAAGACCAATAAATATTTGTGTCATTAATTTTTCTTGAACATAAAATTTTTAAAGATTAAAAAAGACCCCAATTAAGGAGTCTTTTCTTTACATACTTAATAATTAACAAAACACCTCTATGGTAGACGTCAAAAAGGAATGTCATCTTCAAAATCATCAAATCCGGATCCACTGCTTATTGGTTTTGAGCTAGCTGGGGTTTGTTTTGCAGATGAAGTAGGTTGTTTTGCTGGCGCTTGACTATAGTTCTCATCATTACCTCCATTACTTTGGTCCATACCGCCATCATAACTCGCATTTGACCCACCACTATCTTTACCGCCTAGCATTTGCATTTGATCAGCTATGATTTCTGTCGTATAACGATCTTGACCTTCTTTAGTTTGCCATTTACGCGTTTGCAAGCGGCCTTCCACATAAACTGGACGACCTTTTTTTAGGTACTCACCAGCAATTTCTGCCAATTTGCGATACATCACAATATTGTGCCATTCAGTGCGCTCTTGTTTTGCGCCCGCTTTATCTTTCCAGCTATCAGTGGTCGCAATACTGAAGTTACATACAGCCTCACCATTTGGCATGAATCTAACCTCTGGATCACGCCCTAAATTACCGACTAATATCACTTTATTTACTGATGCCATTTTTATCCCCTCAACAATTTGTGCACTAATAATTCTAGCTGGGCTTCATCCCAATTGTGCGATTTATCTATCTTCAATATCACGGTGCGTTCTTGCGGCAACACCACCGCTTCCACCACACCCTTTAGATTCGCTAATTTAACTTTCAGCGCATCAGCAACTTCATTGGTAATGTCGCCACCCGATTCATCCATACTGTACATTTTGGTTTTAACTGCTAGTGGTGCTTGCATTGAATATGCCAATACTAGCCATAAAAACATCATTACGCTACAAAATATGAACACACTGGAAAATCCAAAAACATGCGATAAATAGCCTCCAAATACGCCACCTACAAAAATGCCTAATGATTGAGACGTATTGTAAACACCAATCGCCGTACCTTTTGCTGCCGCAGGTGCGATTTTACTGATGATAGAGGGTAACGAAGCCTCAAGCACGTTGAATGCAATAAAATACATCAACAGGGAAATCACAATACCCCAAAAATGTTGAATAGATGCTGCAAACATCAGTTGTGCTAGTAACATCAAGGCAATTGCACTCACAAATACCAGCTTAATTTTTGCTTGTTTTTCAGCATAAATAATTGCTGGCACCATAAATACAAAAGAGGCGATTAATACTGGTAAATAAATTAGCCAATGTTGATTTTCATGCATACCACTGGATTTAACAATTGCAAACGGCACCACGACAAACATCGCCATTTGTGCTGCATGTAAGGCAAAAATGCCGTAATTTAAACGCAGTAACTGCTTATTTTTTAGCACGTCTTTTAGCTTAGCTGGTGCGGCGCTAGCATCAGAATGATAATGGCTATTCATTGGGTCAGGCACTACGAATTTTACGACAGCGATAGCCGCGAGTGTTAATACTGCAGTTAATGCAAATATGCCAGGCACGCCTATCCATTGGTTCAAAATAGGGCCTCCCACTAAAGATAATGCGAATGCGATACCAATAGTTCCACCAATCGTTGCCATCGCTTTGGTGCGATTTTCATCGCGGGTTAAATCTGCCACTAGCGCTGTTACAACGGCAGAAACTGCGCCAGCACCTTGAATGGCACGACCTAAAATGACACCTTCAATATTGATGGCTAAAGCAGCGACCATACTACCGATTGCAAAAATCGCTAGTCCAAAATAAATCACAGGTTTACGGCCAAATTTATCCGACGCCATGCCAAAAGGTAATTGAAACATTGCTTGCGTTAAGCCATAAGCGCCAAGCGCCAAGCCTATCATGAGGCTGCTAGGTTTTTCAGGCAAGGTTGAGGCATAAATGGCAAAGATTGGTAAAATCAGAAACATGCCTAGCATTCGTAACCCATAGATGGACGCTAAGCTAATAGTAGCGCGCATTTCAACTGAGTTCATCTTATCTACAGAGTCTAAGTCAGATGAGTTTAAATTTACAGTTGAAGATGGCTTAATACTTGCTTGCTGTAAGTTTGAGGATAGATTATTTGGTTGATCGTTACTTAATGACATAAAAAATATGCGCTAAATTCTTAAAAGTAGGTATATTAGCAGGTTGCCCCAATTTTAGTAAAAGTGTGATGGAATTCATCAAAATACGCGGTGCACGCACCCACAATTTAAAAAATATTTCACTGGATATTCCACGTAATCAGTTAGTTGTGATTACGGGCTTGTCCGGCTCAGGCAAATCATCACTTGCCTTCGATACGTTATATGCGGAAGGTCAGCGACGCTATGTAGAGTCACTTTCTGCCTACGCTCGTCAATTTTTGGCGCGTATGGATAAGCCTGATGTTGATTTAATTGAAGGCTTATCGCCAGCGATTTCGATTGAGCAAAAATCTACTTCGCATAATCCGCGTTCAACAGTTGGCACGGTCACTGAGATTCACGATTATTTACGCCTGCTTTACGCGCGCGCAGGTGACCCTGAGTGCCCAGAGCACGCCATCAAGCTAGAAGCACAAACTGTCAGCCAAATGGTTGACCATGTGTTGTCGCTACCTGAAGATACTAAGTTAATGATACTTGCACCTGTGGTGAATAACCGCAAAGGTGAGCAACTCGATTTATTTGAAGAGCTCAAAGCGCAAGGCTTTGTACGCTTACGCGTTGATGGCAAGATTTATGAAGTAGATGCCTTGCCGCAATTAGCCAAAACCACTAAACATAATGTGGATGTAGTGATTGACCGCCTAAAAGTAAAAGACGATATGAAGCAGCGCATTGCTGAGTCATTTGAAACTGCCTTACGTTTAGCCGAAGGCAAAGCTATTGCAGTGGAAATGGATACAGATAAAGAGCATGTCTTCTCTGCCAAATTTTCTTGCCCGATGTGTGACTACTCATTAGCAGAATTAGAGCCGCGCCTATTCTCGTTTAATAACCCAATGGGTGCTTGCCCGAGCTGCGATGGTTTAGGCAATATCAACTTTTTTGACCCAAAGCGCGTGGTGGCTTTTCCACATTTATCTCTAGCAACTGGTGCTATTAAGGGCTGGGATAGACGGAATCAATTTTACTTCCAAATGCTTTCTAGCTTAAGTCAGCATTACAAATTTGATTTAGATACACCGTTTGAAAGCCTCACAGAGCATATTCAACATATTTTATTGAATGGTAGTGGCAAAGAAGAAATTGGCTTTAAATACCTAAATGAGCGTGGTGCTTTTTTCCAAAAATCACATACGTTTGAAGGTATTTTAAATAACTTAAAACGCCGTTATCACGAAACTGATTCACAAACCGTGCGTGAAGAGCTGGCTAAATATTTAAACTCGCAAAGTTGTCCAGAATGCGCTGGCACACGATTACGTAAAGAAGCGCGCCATGTAAAAGTGGGTAAAAAAAATATTCATGAAGTGTGTGAAGTGCCTCTGAAATTGGCATTAGTGTTTTTTGATAGCCTAGAGCTAACTGGTGCAAAATTAGCTATTGCAGACAAAATCGTTAAAGAAATCAGCAACCGCTTAAAATTCTTAACCAACGTAGGCTTGGAATATCTATCGCTTTCACGCTCTGCAGAAACACTATCTGGCGGCGAAGCACAGCGTATTCGTTTAGCTAGCCAAATTGGTAGCGGCTTAACGGGCGTGATGTACGTACTTGATGAGCCTTCAATCGGCTTGCATCAACGGGATAATGACCGTTTATTAGAAACATTAAAACGCCTACGTGACATTGGAAACAGCGTGATTGTTGTTGAGCATGACCAAGACGCGATTATGGCTGCAGATTACGTGATTGATATCGGCCCAGGTGCGGGCGAACATGGCGGTCAGATTGTCGCAGAGGGTACGCCAGCTGAAGTGCAAGCGAATCCAAATTCATTGACAGGCGATTACTTAAGCGGCAAAAAACAGATTATTTATAACAAAAAACGTACCCAAGCAGATCCTGCGCGTTGGTTAAAATTAAGCAATGCCACAGGTAATAACCTAAAAGATGTCACACTTAAATTGCCTGTTGGTTTACTAAGCTGCATTACAGGCGTATCAGGCAGCGGTAAATCTACGCTGATTAATGACACACTTTACCGTGTAGTTTCACAGCATTTATACGGCAGCACTGCAGAACCAGCAGCTTTTGGTGAGATTGATGGTTTAGCATTTTTTGATAAAGTGGTCGATGTAGACCAAAGCCCGATTGGCCGTACGCCACGCTCTAATCCAGCGACATATACAGGCCTATTCACACCCATCCGTGATTTATTTGCTGGTGTGCCAGAAAGCCGCGTGCGTGGTTATGGGCCTGGCAGATACTCATTTAATGTCAAAGGTGGCAGATGCGAAGCTTGCCAAGGTGATGGTGTCATCCGCGTTGAGATGCACTTCTTGCCTGATGTGTACGTACCTTGCGATGTGTGCAAAGGTCATCGTTACAATCGCGAGACTTTAGAGATTCAATTTAAAGGTAAAAATATTCGTGAAGTACTGGGGATGACGGTTGAGCAGGCGCATATTTTCTTCAGTGCGCAACCAGTGATTTCACGCAAACTTAAAACTTTGCTGGATGTAGGCTTAGGCTATATCACACTTGGACAAAGCGCGACAACGCTCTCTGGTGGTGAAGCACAGCGGGTAAAATTAGCGTTAGAACTCAGTAAACGTGACACTGGCCGTACACTCTATATTTTAGATGAGCCGACGACTGGCTTGCACTTTGCCGACATTCAGTTATTGCTTGACGTGATTCACCGTTTACGTGACGCTGGCAATACGATTGTGATTATCGAACATAACCTAGATGTAATTAAAACTGCCGACTGGATAGTCGACATGGGCCCAGAAGGCGGTGATGGCGGCGGTATGATTATCGCGGAAGGTACGCCAGAAAATGTAGTGCTCAGCGATGAAAGTTATACGGCTAAATATCTAAAAACCATGCTTTAAACACATAGTAATTAGTAAAAATCGATGAAAATTTCAAAAAAAGTATACAGGATTATTATTTGCTTTTGTAATGTCCTTACTCATTGCGTGCTTGATGTCTGGTGTTTTAACGGCAGTATTTGCAGGCTTCAACAATCAGTTTTTTGCACATTGGTTTAACGGCTTTGTACATGCTTGGCCAATTGAATTTCCAGCTATTCTGGTGATTGCGCCTTTAGTGAGAAAAATCGTAGATGCATTGGTAGAGCAATTGTTAGATATCTTATCCAATAACTATCTAGGCACTTCTGCCATACTCATGCGTGCTTGAATCGTCGCAATGCGTCGATTCAAATATCTCGTATTTGAATGTTGGTCATAAAAAAGTGGATTAGGAATCATGGCAGCAAGCTTCGCCGCTTGGCCCGCATTAAGATTGGCTGCGCTTGTTTTGTAATAATGTCTAGAAGCGGCTTCAGCGCCAAATACGCCATTTCCCCACTCTATTATGTTCAAATAAATCTCCAAAATTCGGCGTTTAGTGAGCAAATTTTCTAACATGACTGTAATTACGGCTTCTTCACCTTTGCGCCATGGGGTTCGCTTAGTCGATAAAAATAGATTTTTAGCCAACTGCTGACTGATAGTAGAGCCGCCTGCAACGATTTTGCCTTTCTTAATATTTTTTTCGTAAGCTTTTTGAATGCCATCCCAATCAAAACCTTCGTGATCTAAAAACTTTGCATCCTCAGAGGCAATAACCGCACGCTTTAAATTATTTGATATTTTTGAATAATCTACCCATTGATGTTTAAGCTCTGCATCTGGCAGTTTTTCTTGAATAATATCTAACCTGTCTGCCATAAATGCACTGGAAGATGGGTTGAATTTTATCCACCAACTTATATGCAAAAAAATCCAAAGTTGATAAATCAATAGTAATGTAAAAAATATGACGAACCCGCGCGTCACATAGCCAACAAACCCCAATGACGCTGAGTTTTGCTTACTATTAAAGAGCCATTTAATCATTTTTATTGTATTTAATTATTATCGATATTTGATTAAAGTTAATTGGCATTATAGTGTTCTAATATATTGCATTACACTTTGCGTTTCAGGGTGCACGCCACGCCACACATAAAACGCTTCTGCAGCTTGCTCTATCAACATTCCAAGTCCGTCTACAACATTAGCATTGCAAAGTCTTGCAAAAGCCATAAAAGGCGTTTCACGGCCATACATCATGTCATAAGCCAGCGCTTGCGGTGCAAATATACTTGTTGGTAATGGTAGTAGAGTATCGCTCAAACCTGTTGAGGTCGCGTTAATAACGATATCAAAGGCCTGTCCCTGCAAGTCGTCAAATGCATACGCATTAACAGAAATGAAGCGATAGTCACTTTGCTCTTCAACCTTTTTTACCATACTAATGGCTTTATTTAAGGTGCGATTGGTAATAACTAAAAGGGAAGGTGAGCAAGCCAATATTGGGTATAACACACCCTCTGCCGCGCCACCTGCGCCTATTAGCAATACACGCTTTCCTGCAATAGATAAACCTAGATTCTGCAGAATATCACGCACAATACCAGCGCCGTCGGTATTATCGCCGGTAATGCCAGTCTCATCAAAAATCAAGGTATTCACAGCACCAGCATCCTGAGCGCGTTCTGTGAGGTTGTTTGCCAATTCAAAGGCTTCCAACTTGAATGGTACCGTAACATTGGCACCTTTAAAGCCCCTTGAGCGCATGGCCTGTATCGTATTGGTAAAGCCATCCAATGGGGCTAACACCCTTTCATACTCTAACATTTCCATTGTTTGTGCAGCAAATGCCGCGTGTATGAGTGGCGATTTACTATGAGCGATTGGGTTGCCCACAACAGCATAGTGATCGATTTGACTCAAAGTATTAATGTGCTGATTTACCATACTTGTAATTTAGCGAAACTTAATTTGACCAAGGTAAACCTGCATGCTTCCAACCATTAATCAATGTACGTTGTTTTAAATGATTAGCTTCACCCTCAAAACCTTCAAGCATATTGTAAACATTGGTATAACCTAATTGCTGTGCAACCACAGCAGCATTATGTGAACGACCGCCAGTGCGGCACATCAAAATAATCCCCAGACTTTTATCAACCTTCTCAGCCAATTGTTCAGCAAAAGCAGGGTTTGGCACCATACCTGGATAAAAAGCCCACTCTATATGAGTGCTTTGCTGCACTTTACCCACTAATTCAAGCTCAGCAAGACTACGTACATCGATTAAAACAATGCTTGGGTCTTGCTGCAATAAATTAAATGCCTCTATTGGCGTCACAGCACCTGAATAGGTCAAGTTATTTTGTAATGCGCGTTGCTCCGCTAATTGTAAAATTTCATCTGGACTTTTCATACATTTATCCTAATATTCAAACTTAAATTTTAAAAAAGAGAATATTTTTAATATTCTCTTCAAGATCTTTTAAAAGTATAGCCTTAAAATTAGATAAAAATCCATGCACACGGTTTCGTAAGAAATACTAAGGAATCAAGCATAGTTTTAATTGCACTAAATAAGTGCGTTAAATAAGTTATGTGCTCTATTTTAGCGCTTAAAGTGAGCATGGAATTTTACACTTCTTGTAAAAAGCTTTGTTTTGGTCTTTTCAGAGTGGCACATTTCCTGCTACTCTATTGCGTTAAATTGTTTAGTATTATCTTTAAAGTTTTATCCTACAACCACACCATAACGGGAGATTCAGATGTCAGTGGCTAATGTAATGAAAATGGTAAAAGAAAACGACATTAAATTTGTTGATTTTCGTTTTACAGATACTCGCGGTAAAGAACAACATGTAACTGTGCCTGTCTCAGCGTTTGATGAATCAAAATTCACTGAAGGCCATGCATTTGACGGTTCTTCTATCGCTGGCTGGAAAGGTATTCAAGCTTCTGACATGCAGTTAATGCCTGATTCTTCAACAGCTAACATCGATCCATTTATGGACGAGCCTACATTGATTTTAACCTGTGATGTGGTTGATCCAACTGACGGCAAAGGTTATGACCGTGACCCACGTAGCTTAGCAAAACGTGCTGAAGCTTACCTTAAAGCAAGTGGCCTTGGTGACACTGCTTATTTTGGTCCTGAGCCAGAATTCTTCATTTTCGACTCAATCAATTGGTCAGTCGATATGAGTGGTAGCTCAGTTAAAATCAATTCAGAAGAAGCTGCTTGGTCATCTGGTGAAAAATTTGAAGGCGGTAACACAGGTCACCGTCCAGGGGTTAAAGGTGGTTATTTCCCAGTCCCTCCAGTCGATTCATTGCAAGACGTTCGCTCTGCAATGTGCTTAACATTAGAAGCGATGGGCGTGCCAGTTGAAGTGCATCACCATGAAGTTGCAACTGCTGGACAATGTGAAATCGGTACTAAATTTACTACATTGACACAACGTGCTGACTGGACTCAAATCCTTAAATACGTAGTGCTAAATACAGCACACGCATACGGTAAAACAGCGACATTTATGCCTAAACCTATGTTTGGCGACAATGGTAGTGGCATGCACGTGCACCAATCTGTATGGAAAGATGGCAAAAACTTGTTTGCAGGTAACGGCTATGCTGGTTTAAGCGACTTTGCACTTTATTACATCGGCGGCATCATTAAACATGCGCGTGCGTTAAATGCGATTACTAACCCTGGCACTAACTCTTACAAACGCTTAGTGCCACATTACGAAGCGCCGGTAAAATTAGCCTACTCAGCTAAAAACCGTTCTGCTGCGATTCGTATTCCTTTTGTACATTCTGATAAAGCACGTCGTGTAGAAGCGCGTTTCCCAGATCCGATTGCTAACCCATACTTAGCATTCTCAGCATTGCTAATGGCTGGTTTAGACGGCGTTCAAAACAAGATTCACCCAGGTGAGCCAGCAACAAAAGACTTGTACCATCTACCACCAGAAGAAGATGCATTGATCCCAACAGTATGTTCTTCACTAGAACAAGCGCTAGAGTATTTAGATAAAGACCGTGAGTTCTTAACACGTGGCGGTGTGTTTACAGACGATTGGATTGATTCTTACATTGCATTGAAAATGGAAGAAGTCACCAAACTACGTCAAACACCACATCCAGTTGAGTTTAGTTTGTACTACTCTTGCTAAAATAATAAGCAAGATGCGATGAATAAAAAGGGGCGAAATTTTCGCCCCTTTTTATTGTACTCACTTAGGCAACACTACCGTATATGTCAAGCGGCAAGTCAACCGTAGGTTAAAGCAACGCGTTATTTAACTACATTTGCCAATATTGATTAACTCTACTAAACTAAGCTTATGAAAAATTTATTTTTATTTTTACTAATCACGCTAGCATTCTCTAGCAGCGCCTTTGCCGATATTTATAAACGGATAGATGCCGATGGACATGTTACTTACTCTAATAGTAAAACAAAAGGCGCAACACGTTTAGATTTTGACCCTGATGCCAACACCATTGCAAACGATAGACCTAAACCTAACGGCAACGGCAATAAACGTACAGTAACGCCTGAAGGCTTTCCTAAAGTTGATAAACAAACACAAAGTCAACGCGATGGTAAGCGCCAAGATATTCTACAAAATGAGTTGGACTCAGAAAAATTAACATTAGAAGAAGCTAAAAAAGCCTACGCAGAAGGTGAGTCCAAGCCCGAGGTTTATCAGAAGAGAAATGCAAATGGTACAACATCTACTTTTCGTAATGTACCGAAATTTGATGAAAAAATGAAAAGCTTACAAGCTGATATCGATAGCCATCAAAACAATATTGATTTACTACAGAAAGAGCTTAACTCATTACATTAATTCAGTAATTTAAATTAAAATTATTCAAAATTCTTGCTAATGACCAAGAGTATCTTTCACATTTAACTAAACCTAATAAATTGGTAGGTTAAATACGAAAGTTGGTCTAGGTCTTGCTTTAGTCATAGTGTTAACATTGAAACATTGAATTCACTATTGTTATGGTACAACCAACGCCAGACCATTTTGCTGGGCTAGAGCACTTAGCTACAGCTATTATTTTGCTCGATGATAATCGTCGTGTGGTTTATATCAACCCAGGTGCTGAGGTCATTTTTGCATTTAGCGCCACGCAAACAACTGGCTTGCTGATTGACGAAGTGTTTCCAAATTGCGAAATACTGATGCTAGCAGTCAATAATGCCATCAAGCAGCAAAGTCCATTTCGTGAGCATGAGTTTGCCATCAGCAAACAAAAGCATAATTCTATTGCTGTCACCTGCACAGTCACACCAATAGATTCCCCAGTCGCCTGTTTAATCCTAGAGTTTCAACAAATGGATGCGCAGTTGCGTATTGCACGTGAAGAACGCATGTTGATACAGCAACAAGCCAATGCAGAACTGCTACGCAATTTAGCACATGAAATACGCAATCCCTTAGGCGGCTTGCGCGGTGCAGCACAACTATTAGAACATGAGCTTCCATCCCCAAGCTTACGTGAATATACCCAAGTGATTATCAAAGAGGCAGACCGTTTGCAGTCGCTCATGGATCGATTGCTCATTCCACATCGCGTACCCAAATACCAGCCTACCAATATTCATGAGGTACTGGAGCGAGTACGTAGTTTGCTATTGGCAGAATCGCCTAAAGGCATAAACATACAGCGTGATTATGATTTAAGCCTGCCAGAGCTTATTGGTGACCATGAAAAACTGATACAAGCGGTGCTTAATATTGCGCGCAATGCCGCACAAGCCATGCAATCACATAGTACTGCAGACAGTAAAATTACATTAAGAACCCGTGCTGAACGCCAAGTAACATTGGCTAGAAAACGCTATCGTGTTGCTATTAAGTTAGAGATTATAGATAACGGCCCAGGCATACCAGCCGATATTCGTGATCGAATTTTTTACCCATTAGTCTCTGGCAGCGAAGGCGGCTCTGGCTTAGGCTTAACTTTAGCTCAAACATTTATTACCCAGCATCATGGAATGATTGAATGTGAAAGTGTGCCAGGTAATACTTGTTTCACTATTTTATTACCAATAGAAACAACAGCAGTTAAACATGCCGTGAGTAAGCAATAAAATGTATTCGCAGTCTAAAGTTTGTAGCCTCAAGATTTGCAGGCTTAGCATCAAAATGTATCAACTTTAATTACAGAGAAGCATATGAAACCAATTTGGATTATTGACGACGACAAATCTATACGCTGGGTATTTGAAAAGGCTCTGGCGCGCACTGACTTAGAGTTTAAAACATTCCCCTCTGTCGCTGAAGCACTCAATGCTCTTGAGCGTGAGCAACCACAGGTGGTAGTCAGTGATATTCGTATGCCCAATAGTTCTGGCTTGGATTTTTTAGGCGAAATCAAACAAAAATACCCTGATATTCCTGTCATTATTATGACTGCATACTCCGATTTGGAAAGTGCTGTTGCTGCTTTTCAAGGAGGTGCCTTTGAGTATCTCGCAAAACCGTTTGATGTGGATCAAGCGATTGATGTTATTAAGCGCGCTGTTGATGAAAGCACCAGACAAACCACAGAAAAAGTAAGTATAGAAGAAACGCCTGAAATCATCGGCCAAGCACCCGCCATGCAAGAGGTTTTTAGAGCCATAGGGCGCTTAAGTCGCTCACATGCAACAGTATTGATTAATGGTGAATCAGGTAGCGGTAAAGAGCTTGTAGCAAGCGCATTACACCGCCACAGCCCGCGTGGCGACAAACCATTTATAGCCATTAATACGGCTGCGATTCCTAAAGACTTACTTGAATCTGAATTATTTGGTCATGAACGTGGTGCATTTACCGGTGCACAAGCGGCTAGGCGTGGTCGCTTTGAGCAAGCAGATACCGGTACCTTATTTTTAGATGAAATTGGTGATATGCCAGCTGATTTACAAACACGACTTTTAAGAGTGTTGAGCGATGGCCAATTCTACCGCGTAGGTGGTCACCAACCGATTAAAGTCAATGTACGTATTATTGCCGCGACCCACCAAGATTTAGAAGAACGCGTAAAAATTGGATTGTTTCGTGAAGACTTATTTCACCGTCTCAACGTTATTCGCCTGAGATTACCTGCATTACGCGAGCGCCGTGAAGATATTCCACTATTAATCAGGCACTTTCTACAGCAAAGTGCTATCGAACTAGGGGTAGAAACAAAACAACCCTCAACTGCAGCGCTTAAGTACTTAAGTGCTGTTAATTGGAGCGGTAATGTACGCCAGTTAGAAAACGTATGTCATTGGCTTACCGTGATGGCACCTGGTCAAAATATTGATATTGCAGACTTACCACCAGAATTAAAAGATGATAATAGTAAATCTACCTCAGCACTTTCTTGGCAAGATGCGCTTGCAGGTGAAGTAATGGACGCTTTAAACCGTGGTGAACAAAATGTACTAGAAACGCGCGCACAAATATTTGAACGTATATTAATTGTAAAAGCCCTAGAACACACCCGTGGCCGCCGTATTGAAGCTGCAAATCAGCTAGGCATGGGTCGCAATACGCTTACACGTAAAATTCAGGAATTAGGTATTGAAGAGTAAGGTAATCTAATTTTTTAAATATTTTTCAATAAAAAAACGGCAACCTAGGTTGCCGTTTTATTTTCTAAAATTCTTAAATCATGACAGGGTTAACCCTGCTTTAATTCTAGAAAAATAAGATTGCGCCTAAAGATACAGTTTTAGATTTACCTTCACCATTGTTAACAAACAATGGGTTACCATTTGAAACTTCATGCTTAACATCTGAATACTCAGCAACTAGATTCAAGTGTTTTGTTAAAGGATGATAAGCACCAATGGTCCACATTTTATCTTTAACATCACCACCAACATCAGCACCGCCGTTTTTATCTAATTTAGACTCACCCCAGCTAACGCCTAATTTAGTGCCCACGCCAGGAATAGTGTAAGTACCTTGAACATAACCACCATTTGAATCGCGAGCATTGTTTACATTATCAAAACCACCTAATAACTGAACTGTTTGACCAATACCGCTACCTGTATAGTAATAACCAGTTAGACCAAAACCAGCAACGTTAACTGTAGCGCCAACATCAACAGACTCGGCACGGTCATTTTGACCTATCACTTTTTGTGTAATACCAGAAACCCAAACTTTACCACCTACATCACCAGCAAATTCATAACTTGCTTTACCTTCAAATGCAGGTGATGCACCACCACGACCAGTACTGCCTTGGCCACCATCAAACGCTAGTGAATTCCAACCTTGAGTTACACCAGCAGTAAAACTAAAACCATTCCAGTTTGGTGATGAGTAAGCAATTTGTGATTTCCAATCTGCATACATATAACCTGTACCGATACGACCTAGTGTTGTAGTGTTTCCAGCTAAACCGCCTGCACCAGAACCTACGCCTAACAATGTCATGTCATTCAAAATAGCATCTGAAGCATAAATGCCTAGATCTTTACCTAATTTGATAGAACCCCATGA
>JAYTHN010000095.1:0-1699 GCA_043732505.1 Methylotenera sp. | reverse complement strand
CTTATCGTCTTGTAGTAAGGCATTAAATTGTTCTAATTTACCGCGCTTACGTTCATAACCCATCCACACTTTTTCATAGTTATTCCACACTCTAGGTCGGTGAAAAAGATAAAAGATACAAGGCCGATCTTCGCTATATTTATCATTAAGCAACTCAATGGCTGACCTTGCTTGCGCTAGCAATGCTTCATCATCAGGCTGTTCACATTCAGCTGCATCGCGAAAATCAGTGATTAATGCAAAAAATAGATTCGCATCGCGATTACCTAAATATCTGATCTCTAATGCTTCGACTAAATCTTGTATTTCTTGTGCATGACTGATTAATGTGGGCACTATTACCATAGTGCGGTGAATGAATGGAATCCCTTTAGAAAAATCCAATCGAGGTAATACCCTAGGCGGTAGTATTGAAGTTACCAATAGATTAACGAGCGAAATAGCCAGCGCAGAAAAACTAATGATGCAGGGAATCACAAAGAACCAATATGGCCAGTTATTTAAATAAAATATATTTAAATAAAAACCTTTTAAGTCAAAATCATTTAATAGATAAGCATTATTTAAATATAACAATACCGCTAAGGACGCCGCCATCGTAAATACCGCAATTGACCCTAAATAAAGCGATAAACGATAAGTATTACAAGCTCTGCTAGCACGCAGTTGCCATGATGCATTAAAACCAACGGCCCGTTCTAAAGTTTGCCGGCCACGATCAATAAGATAATATCCAACATGCATAGCCCTATCGTAGGTGGCTTGATCAGCCGCCACTTGACCCCTACCAACTTGGTGATCACTAATTTGGCTGTTAATATTTAGTGTTGATTGTGCAGCCTGCGCCAATATAATGGCTTGGTGTGCGACAGCAGATTCACTGTAACTACTATCCCGAGCAATTTCTTCAATGACATGACGGTAACGGTCACGGGTAGCAAAATCTTGCGAAACATACATCTCAGATGGGTCTTGGCGCAACACATGCTCAACATTACTCAAAGACTCAACATAATTACGCCAATCCATCGTGTCAATGAATCGCAAACTACTTATACTATTGCTGATTGATATTTGATTAGTTGCAGCAGTGCGACTTGCAGCCTCAGATAATTGCGTTGCAGTAACGCCCTGCTCCAGTAACTTTTGTTCTAACCAAGTTTGAACAAAGGTCATAGCAGTACCTTGTGCTTGAAGTTTTGCGTAAAACTCTTCTACAAAGGGTGCTGTGAGCGGCACATCCGCATTGGCAAACTCGGCCAGCAGCTGAATTAGCTGTTTAGGATCATTTTCAGCTGTTTCCAGCATGCGATCGGCCCATATGATAGCTGACTCCCGCTCTTCTCGCCTTCGTGCGATTCTCAATGCAACTCGCCGCAAATTTTCTAATAATGCCAACTGCAGCATGATGGGGAATGCCCATAACTCGCCCAGTCTTAGTGATTCAACGCTCTGATAAGCCTCAATAATTTGCGTGGCATTGTTACTATCAACTCGGCCGTCCATATGGGAGATTAATTGCAAAGCCAAATCATAAATACGGGGGAAACCAGCAGATGGTCCATCCGCCAAACGCGGCAATTGTCGGCTATAACCATGCGGCAAATGTCGTCGCGCCAGCACAATTTGCTGTTCTATTAGGTAAAAGTTATCGAGTAGCCAAGATTCGGCTGGCACCAAACGCTGACTAGGGGAAGCT
>JAYTHN010000094.1:0-5933 GCA_043732505.1 Methylotenera sp. | reverse complement strand
AGCAACTTAAAACCATTAACAAAAACTTACTCAATGTATTTTGGATTGTGGGTTTCTTTGCATTTTTATACTTTGGTTTAATGATGTATTTAATGTTTTACAGATAAGAATTTACCGATAAGAATTCACAGCTAAGAAAAGAATCATTTGCTACCTTCAGTCACCTATCTCGATCTTGAAACAACAGGCGCAACGCCGCTTAAAGATCGTATTACAGAAATTGCCTTAGTGCGTTTTGATCACGGCATTGAAGTGGCGCGCTGGCAAACTTTAGTCAATCCTGAGCAGCCGATTCCTGCCTTTATTCAACAACTCACTGGGATTGATAATGAAATGGTGGCCAACGCGCCAACGTTTGCTGAGGTTTCAGATAAATTATTGAGCTTTTTAGAAGGTTCAGTACTGGCTGCGCATAACGTGCGCTTTGATCATGGCTTTATCAAATCAGAATTTAAGCGGCTGAATTACACCCTTAGGCAAAAAGTCATTTGTACGGTCAAGCTCTCACGTTTGCTGTATCCCGAACATCGTAGTCACGGATTAGATGCGATTATGCAGCGCCACAACATTACCAGCATCGCGCGCCACCGTGCCATGGGCGATGTTGAAAGTGTCCTAGCATTTTTAGATTCCGCAAAGCTGGAGCTAGGCGATTCCGCGATTATCAATGCCGCTGCACAATTGATGCGCGGGCCTGTATTGCCAAGCCATTTAGATGCACATCTATTAGACGATATGCCTGAAACCCCAGGGGTGTATTTGTTTTATGGTGATCATGATCTGCCGATTTACATAGGTAAAAGTATCAATATCCGTGCGCGAGTCTTGTCGCATTTTAGTAGTGACCATGCCTCAACTAAAGAGATGCGCATTGGTCAAGAGATCAAGCATGTGGAGTGGTTAGAAACCGCAGGTGACTTAAGTGCATTGCTGTTGGAATCACGCTTAGTAAAAGAGCGCCAGCCTATCTATAACCGTCAATTAAGGAATGAGCGCCAACTTTGCAGCTGGAAGCTTAATGCTGACCCAAAGGCCTCGCCAATGTTAAGCTTGATTCGTGAAGACGACATTAATCCCGCGCAATTAGGTCAATTATTTGGTACTTTTAATAGTAAACGCCAAGCGGTCGAAGTGTTACGTAAAGTCGCTGAAGCACATCAGCTATGTCCAAAACTACTTGGCTTAGAAACAGGCAATGGTGCCTGTTTTGCTAGCCAGCTCAAGCGTTGTAAAGGCGCGTGTTGTGACCGTGAAGCGCCTGAAATTCATTATTTACGGTTACAACAAGCACTCATTGCCCAAAAGCTGAAAAACTGGCCATTTTCTGGAAAAATTGGTTTGCGTGAACATAATGCAGAAAATGGTAAAACTCAAATTCATGTTTTCGAATATTGGTGTTATTTTGGGGTCACTGAAAATGAACAAGATTTCTCAGAACTGTTGACACAAAAAACTGACTTTAAATTCGATTTAGACACCTACAAAATATTACTCAAAGCGATTAATAACCCTGAAACAGAAATTATCAATATTTCGACTTAAAGATTCTCGATAATCTAGTGCTGACAATTTAAATCACGACAATTCAAGTCCCGACAATTCAAATATCGCAAATTAAGTTAAGCGAACGCTATCGGGTATAATCTAAATTATGACACAAATCGTTATTTTAGTAACTGCTTTAGCAATTTTGTTGCTACTTATCTGGCAAACTTGGCGTAATAGCCAACTTGATAAAAATCTGGTGATATTGCAGCAGCTTGAAGAAAAGCATCGTGCCATGTTGCTGGATTTTAATGATGGCTTAAATAAGCTGGGCGATCGATTAAGCGCATCGTCTATCGATACCAGTGAGCGCCTGCGTGCAAGCGTTGCCAATGAACTGCAAGCAACACGTGAAGCAATGCAACAATTGCAATTAGCACAAAACACCAGTTTAGCGATTACCCGTGAATCCATCCTTGAGAAAATGCTCATCACGCTTGCCGAGCAAGGCAAGGCTGAGCAGGCCTTGATTCAAATCACCATGCGCAATGCCACCGCCACACTGACCCAAACCATAGAAAGCCTCAGTAAAACGGTCGATGGTCGTTTAGAGCTGATTGGTGGAAAAGTCTCCGAACGTTTAGATGAAGGGTTTAAGAAAACTAACGAAACCTTTGTCAGTGTGATGGAGCGCTTAGCGACTATTGATGAAGCGCAAAAGAAAATCGATGGCCTGACTGTGAATATGGTCAGCCTGCAGGAGCTATTGGGCGATAAGCGTAGCCGTGGCGCATACGGTGAGGTGCAGCTAGAAAGTTTGGTGCGTAATGTCTTACCAGTAAATACCTTTAGTATGCAGCACACATTTGAAAACGGCTCACGTGTGGATTGCGCACTCTTTCTGCCAGAGCCTACGGGAACGGTTGCAGTGGATAGTAAATTCCCACTCGAAAATTATCATAGAATGTTTGACCGTAGCTTGAGTGATGCAGAGCAAACTAGCGCTAAAAAGCAATTTAAAGCAGACATTAGGAAGCACGTGGATGATATCTCCGTTAAGTACATTATTCCTAATGTAACCAGCGATGGCGCGGTGATGTTTATCCCTGCTGAGGCAGTATTTGCTGAGATTCACGCGTATCACCCAGAGGTGATCACTTATGCAATGAATAAACGCGTGTGGCTAGTTTCACCCACCACGCTGATGGCTGTGCTCAATACTGCACGTGCAGTGCTGAAAGACGTGGAAATGCGTAAACAAGTACATATTATTCAATCTGAGTTAGGCAAGTTAAGCAAAGACTTTTCATTGTTTGATAAACGGATGAAGAGCCTTGCAGACCACATTCGGCAAGCAAGTAAAGATGTAGATGAAGTACATACCAGCAGTAAAAAAATCACCGCTGGGTTTGCAAAAATAGAACGTGTGGAATTGACCGCCCAACCAGCTGATTTACTGGAAACAGACTTACTTGATGCTTTGGATGACGCTGATTTATTAAGTGATAAGTTAGATTAATTAAATAATATAACTCCATGAAAATTAAAATATTTTATTTTGCAAGACTCAAAGAAACACTTAAGTTTTCTACTGAAGATTTAGAGTTTCCAGATGATGTTGGCGCTTTCACTATACTTAAACTTAAAGCCCATTTGGCTAAACGTAGCAATGTTTGGCAACAAATGCTACTTGGTAAACTTAAGGTTCGTGGTGCCATTAACCATGAATTAGTCGATGATAATGCCACCATTGCAGATGGCGATGAAGTGGCTTTTTTCCCGCCTGTGACTGGTGGATAGTATTTCTTATTCTGACTTTATAAATTAACATGACTGTACGCGTACAAACAGAAGATTTTGATGCGGGCTCAGAGATTAACCAGTTGCGTAATTCAGGCAATATTGGCGCAGTTGTATGTTTTATTGGGCAAGTACGAGATATTAATCAAGGTGATGCTGTTTCGCTTTTAACTTTAGAGCATTATCCAGGTATGACAGAAAAAGCCTTGGATGCGATTGCTAAGCAGGCTAAAAGCCGTTGGGATATCTTGGATAGCTTGATTATTCATCGTGTCGGCACGCTGCAGCCTAGTGATCAAATTGTCCTAGTGGCCGTCACCAGCAGTCACCGTGGTGAGGCTTTTAAAGCCTGTGAATTTATAATGGATTACCTGAAAACAGAAGCACCATTCTGGAAAAAAGAAGTAACGCGATTTGAAGGACAAACGACTGAGCGTTGGGTTGAAGCCAACGTCACTGATGACGAAGCTCGAGAACGCTGGCTTAAGCCTAAATAAGCTAGCCTTAATATTCATAAATATGCGCTATTAAAACAATAAAAATTGATTAAAATCTATCTTTAAGAATCTATGTCACAAACCACTTTGAATACACTCACACCCAAACAATTAAGCCTTAATATCTCTGCGCAGCAATTCAGTTTTTCGGATACTTCGGAGTTGATTTTTGCTGATAATAAAAGCGCACAATATCAAGCTTGGATTGCTCAGTTTGAGGCAAAAAAAGCTGCAGAATTTGGCTTAAGTATCAAGCAAGCAGGCTTTAATCTCATGGCTTTAGGTGAGCCAGGTACAGGGCGCACCTCACTTATGCTGAGTGCAATGCACGAAGCAGCAGTCAATCAGCCACTGACCCAAGATTTAATCGCCTTATACCAGTTTGATTTGAGCGGAAAGCCATTATTCATCAAGCTGCCAGCAGGCGCGGGCACGTTATTAAAATTAGCGTTAGACCAATTTGTACGTAATCTCGCTAAAGAGTTGGCTAATTTGCTTGAAGCAAAAGTGAAAGTAAATTCTTTAACGCCAATCCAAGCATTTTTAGATGTACAGCTTAGCTTGATTAAAAGCAATATTGAACCCGTGATATTGGAAAGTGAAACCAAGTTAACGCTTAAAAACTACTTTGAATTGTTGCAAAAAGATGTTTTAGATTATTTGGAGCTATGGCAGCCCAACGCGGGTGGCGATGGTGAAAATAATATAGATGCTCTGTTAAGTGAGAGTTTTTTTGGCCGCTACCGAGTCAATGTGTTGGTGGAGCATCAGGCAAGCATCGAGCTTCAGGGCAAAACCAGTGCTCAGTCAAAAGCTGGCGCACCTGCGCTATATGATAACGACCCTAGCCTGCAATCACTCTTTGGCGGCATAGAGAGCGCTGGCGAATCTAGTAGTACCCCAGATTTTATGCGGTTACGTGCGGGTAATTTATTACGGGCTGATGGTGGTACTTTGTTGCTGCATTTGCGTGATATTTTGGCGGATGAAGCCAGTGGCGCGCAATTGCTTGAAAAGCTACACCGTTTTTTACGTAACGGCACATTGCAGATTGAAGATTTAAGCAGTAGTAGCAGTCAAGGCAGCGGGTTTGTAAGTGCACAAGCCGTTATTCCAGTATCAGTTAAGCTGGTGTTAGTTGCTACAAGAGAAGATTACTATCAATTGATCGATGAAAAAACTGATTTTTTTAGCTACTTTCCAATCAAAATCGAGTTTGCTGAAAAAGTAAAGGCAAGTACTGATATCTATGCCGCTTACGCTGCGTTCATTGCACAAAAATGTCAGCAGTTTAATTGCTGTCACTTTACCGCTGAGGCAGTAGCCGCTTTGCTGCAAGCCATGCACAGGTTAGAAGAAGACCAAACACGCATCAGCACGCAATTTGCTGTGTTAGAAAAATTAATCTTAGAAAGTGCCGCTGCGGCTAATTTACGTGGTGCAAAATTAGTCGCTGTGGATGATGTAAAAGCAGCGATTCATCGTAAATATGCACGCCATAGTTATATTGAGGCGCACATGCGCGATTCAATTGTAGATAACGAATTGATGATTACCGTGCAAGGCGAGGCAGTAGGGCAGATTAACGGCCTGACACACATTGACCTTGCGGACGCTAGTTTTGGCTCGCCTGTGCGCATTACCGCCAATTGCTACGCGGGTAATCGTGGTATTCTCACGATTGATCGTGAAGTTGCCATGAGCGGCCCTACGCACGACAAGGGTGTAATGATATTGCAAAGCTGGTTGCATACAAATTTTGCGAAATTCAACCCATTAAATCTTACCGCTTCATTAGTGTTTGAGCAGGAATACAACGGTGTAGATGGTGACTCAGCGTCATGCGCAGAGTTATTTGCATTATTATCATCTCTTGCTAAATTACCAATCAAGCAAGGTATTGCCGTCACAGGTGCCTTGAATCAGCATGGTGAAGTATTGCCAGTGGGAGGCCTGAATGAAAAGATTGAAGGCTACTTTAGGGTTTGTAAAGATATTGGTTTAGACGGTAAACAAGGCGTGTTGCTACCTGCGCGTAATATGCGGCATTTAATGTTAAGTGATGAAGTGATTGCGGCGGTGGCAGCTGGGCAGTTTGAAATTGCTACCATGAACAATATTGCTGAAGGTATTTTGCATATAACGGGGCAT
>JAYTHN010000093.1:0-1709 GCA_043732505.1 Methylotenera sp. | reverse complement strand
TAATTTTGAAGTGGTTGACTGAGACGGGCTAGATTTCGGTTTTGTCACAATCAATGATGAATTTATAGGTGTTTTTTTCCAATTAGGCTTAATAGGGGTCATGCCTACAACGCGTTTTTTTGCGACAATAAAATATACGCCACCTAACATTGCACAGTAACGCTGACTTATTTTGTCCATGAATGCAAAACGCTTTTGCCATGTGGCTTGCTCAAAAGGTGGCACGTGACAACAAATTTCAACAGACAAAACTTCGAATCTTAGTAATGCAAGCCAATCTTTCATTCTTGCAAGTCCAATAAAATTGCCATTCCATGGATATTTATTCTGGTTAGAAAGTGATTTTTTTAATTTAGACGTTGCCCCCCATGCACTGATTGGATTAAATCCTGAAATTAATAAATGACCTTCTGGCATCATTACCCTAGCCGCTTCACGAAGAGTTTGATGAGGATGTTCACTGAACTCTAGACGATGTGGTAATACTAAAAGATCTAAACTCATCTCTGCAAATGGTAAAAAATCATCGCGACAACGTAAAGAGTTTTTTAAAGCACCCTCTTTAAAAAAATTATCATGAGATTCAGTAGCTTTATAACAATTTGGAATGCGTGAGTTGCTCAACAAATCCATGCGAGACTCACCCATTTGCAATGCATTAAAGCCAAATAAATCAAATACGGCTCTATCGTATAAAGCTTGTTCATTTACTTGCAAATACTGACCTGCAGTTGAATTAAACCAGCGTTGTTGACCTTCCCAAGCATCTTGTAAGTGCATCATATTAACAATTAACTTCTATTGACATTTTAAGCGTCTGCACAAATGATAGATGATATGAAACATAATCTACAAATTATACCTATTCCTGCATTTAAGGATAATTATATCTGGCTACTGCACGATTGCAATAACGCTATTGTTGTGGACCCAGGTGATGCTACGCCTGTGTTTGAGGCTTTTAAAAACCTTAACTTGCACCTTTATGCTATTTTAATTACACACCACCATCACGATCACATAGATGGAGTCACGAGATTGATTGAAGCATATCCAAGCGTAAAAGTGTATGCCCCAAAACTAGAGCAGTACAGCTTTAAGCACCTAGCCGTGTACGAGCTTGAGACTCTTGAAATCACTGTATTTAATCTCAAGCTAAAAGTAATTGGTTTGCCAGGACACACATTAGGTCATGTTGCTTATTATGCAGAAGATGAGGAGAACGCACAAAATATACTTTTTTGCGGAGACACATTATTTGGTGCTGGTTGTGGGCGATTGTTTGAGGGCACACCTGAACAAATGTTTGCTTCACTACAAAAGCTAGCTACATTGCCACAACATACAAAAGTATATTGCACACACGAATATACATTGCACAATATTAACTTTGCGCTGACATTGGAACCTGATAACCAAGCACTCATTTCACGACAACAAACCACATTAGCATTGCGAGATTTGCAACAGCCTAGTTTACCGTCTACTATTGCTTTGGAGCTTGCAACCAACCCTTTTCTACGTTGTGATAACATTGCGATTAAATCATCGATTCAACAACTAAACGCATCGTCTTTACAGATTTTCACTGCCATAAGAGAGTTGAGAAATCATTACTAATCATCAATATAGCGCATATATGTAAAGTAACTTTTACTTGACATTTGACTTCTATTTTCATTACTATATTCTAGTATTATGAAGATTAG
>JAYTHN010000092.1:0-1710 GCA_043732505.1 Methylotenera sp. | reverse complement strand
ACACCACGCAGGGCAATAACCTTTGCCGCGTTGTGATCAGCATGGTCGGTGTTTCCGCAGCTTAGGCAGACGAATTCGGCTTGAGATAGCCGATTGTCCTGGTGAACGTGGCCGCATGCGGCACATTCCTGCGAAGAATAGAACGGTGAAACTTCCATAACCAGCTTGCCTTGACGGCGAGCCTTGTACTGCAAATAGGTTTTTGTCTGTCCCCACGTAGACGCCAGAATCGACTTGTTAAGACCCGACTTGGCGGCTGCGCCATTACGGATGTATTTGCCTTGCTCGTCTTGCTTAGGCTTGGCTTTCTTGGTCATGTTATTGACTTTAAGTGCCTCGAACACAAATAGCTTGTAGCGTGGATTAGTAGAAAGTGTGTGACTGGTTTTGTGTGCCACATCGCGGCGCACGTCAGCACCGTAACGCTGGTAACGCGCTACTTTACGCTTGGCTTTGAGCCAACCGCTAGAACCTAACTTTCTACGTGCATGGCGGCGCTGCCAGCGTTTCTTGTGGCCCTCTTGCTTAAGTAACTGTTGTTTTTGCGGTGGAGTAAAATCAAATTGCTGATAATCACTTCCCGCCAAAGGCAGGGTAACGCCACGGTCTAGGCCAACCGTCATTTTACGCAACTCTACCTCATCGAACTGGGTTAGCCAGTCCATAGTATCTTTGTCGGTTGGCTCTGGCACGTTATTGTCATAATTGAATGAAACGTGCCAACGGCCAGCATGAATGCTGACATGTAGCGAAGCTGGTAGTTTGAATGCTTTGTGCGCTTTGAAGGTTAATAGACCTACGGGGAATTTTTTAATGCCAATGTGAAGTTGATAGCCCGTTATCTCACCCGTACTGGTATCTAACAAAGGCACAAACTTGAATAACTCAGAGGTCAGCCATACAGACTGCTTACCATGCTTGTTGTGAATAGTAGGACGGCCACCCAGTTTAGAGAAGTAACGACCGTAGGCTTGTTTCCATAGCACCGCGCCGTTGCGTAGCAATACGCTAGGCACTTCTGACAGATAGGGCGTGAGTTCGCTTTTGAACTGGCTGTATTGCTGGTCTATTGGCGCGTACTGCCCCGCGTGATTGAGTGATTTGTGTGCGAAGCGGCGAAAATACTGGTCTTCGCGCACCTTGGCATTGTAGATATTGCGTTGACAACCAATCCACTGCAACAAGATTTGCGCTTGAGCAGTAGTCGGGTAACAACGAAATTTATTACCAATTTGCATAAGTGTTATACTACCACATTTACTTAAGGCGCAATTATGGAAAACAACAATAAATATAGCTCACATGCAGTATTTAACATTAAGCTACATATTGTTTTTGTGACTAAATATCGGCGCAAAACATTAACACCAGAGTTGTTAGATTACTTAAAGATTGCATTTACTGAAACACTGGAAGCATGGCGGTGTCAGTTGATTGAATTTGGTGGCGAAGCTGACCACGTGCACTTACTGGTAGACATCCATCCTGCACTCGATATTTCCGTCCTGATTAACAATCTAAAAACGGCCAGTGCAAGGAAAGCTAGAAATCGGTTTGCAGATCATCTCGCGCCGTTTTACCACAAGCCGCTGTTTTGGCATCGCGCTTACTTTGTTGGCAGTGTTGGTGGCGCATCACTGGAAACGGTGCGAGCTTACGTGGACGCACAAGGTACGATGGAGCATGCAAGAAAATCTGAAGCGAAAAAAC
>JAYTHN010000091.1:0-1713 GCA_043732505.1 Methylotenera sp. | reverse complement strand
CTACGGTAGAAAACCTGAGTTACGACACGTGGCAATTCAATAGTCATTGTCTGGTATCTATACGTACCCTCTCAAGACTTAAACAAGATTTCGAGCTTGAAGCAAACTCACTTGGATTAACCCTGATTTTTCTGGAACGAATTCGCACACTTGAGTTTCAATTGAGCCATTTTAACGTTACTGAAATTTAGTATTTATTTCACTAATATTTAGCTAAAGACTATTACTTGAAAACCTGATGTTTACATTAAAATAATTTTTGACTTAAAAAGTTAACTTTATTTTTATATGGAAAATACAGTATTATTGACTTGATTTTGTCACATATAAACTGGAAAATTCATGAAAAATATACTTGTTGCTAACCCCAAAGGTGGAAGCGGCAAGACTACGCTTGCAACAAACTTAGCAGGTTACTTCGCAACGCTTGGCAAGAAGGTAATACTTTCAGATCTCGACCGACAACAATCATCAACGCACTGGTTGCAACGCCGCCCTGCTAGTTTTCCTCATATCGAAAGCCAACATTCAAAAAAATCTTCACATTCAACAGCAGATTGGCTCATTGCTGACTCACCAGGTGGATTTCGTGATGAAAAACTATCTGACGCAGTTAAACAGGCGGATTGTGTAATTATTCCAATTCAACCATCCGCATTTGATATTGGTGCTACCCAAGAATTTCTTAATCTGTTAATAGAAGAAAAAGCCGTTCGTAAGCAAAAAACGTTTGTCGCTTTGGTTGGTATGCGAGTTAATAGCCGCACAAATTCTGCGGCTAAATTAATCGAATTTATGGATCAGACAAACTTTCCAGTATTAACTTCTTTGCGAAATGCCCAAGTCTATGTAACGGCTGCAGAACAAGGCTTAACCTTGTTTGATATGCGCCCTTCTCTAGTGACGCAAGATTTAGAGCAATGGGCGCCACTATTAAATTGGATTATGGATACAACAATTACTATCGAATAATCTATTTTATTGCGGCGAAACATTAGTATTATCATAAAAGATTCATAATATTCACAATTGTTGGCTCGATAATAAGGGCTGTAAATCCACCGTCAAACAACAAGGATGTAGTGACTTGAAAATCAAATCTGCCATTCAAGAATATCTGGAGAAAGCAAAAGTATTAACTGAAGAAGAATCTGAACGATTACTTTCAAGAATGAGTGGCAAACTGCCACGCCGACTAGAAAAAGATAAGCTAAGCAAAGAAGATGCTTTAGCCTTTCAACTTGAGATTGAAGATGAACAATTAGAAGAGTGGCGTGAAAAAATGGCCAAAATTAGAGAAAAACATAAATCTTGATTAAACAATTTGCCAAATATTTAATTATTATTTTCAATGTTTTATAAAAAAGCCCCTAAATGGGCTTTTTTATTTTATCGACCTACTTTTATAGCAATTTCTAAATAATCATAATAATGAAATACAAATCAACGCATATTTCAAAGCAAAGAAATGCTTCAATTAAATAGGACGCTAACCATTTCCGTAATTCTCTTTAGGCCAAGCTTGTCATCTAATTAATTAAGCGCGATAATACAAACAAACGTTTGTTTTTAAAAGCTTAATACAATAAGGTGTTTAGTGATGACTGATTTCAATCAAGTACAAGAATCTGATTTAGAAAAATTAGGACAATTACGTGACTATTTTGCAAGTTATCGTGCATTACCAAGCTATAGCTATATGCAACAGTTGCT
>JAYTHN010000090.1:0-5974 GCA_043732505.1 Methylotenera sp. | reverse complement strand
GCGGCTCGGGTAAAATTTTTACTATTTTGAGCAAGGATGTTATTAAAAATATGCTCACCCACTGAAAGCTATTCAGTGGTAGCAAGGCGTGCATTTTTTCAATATTGTAGCGAGTAGTAAAATAGCCTGTGGCTTGAATAACTAAAATTAACATCAAAAATATAATGGGTAATTTTGGTATTTAACGTTTTAAATTGAAATAATGTGCTGATAGATTTCATCTTAAAATAGCTTTGAGTTATTTTTAATCTTAATACAGCGACTTTTAAAAAGATCCTATCGCACATATACGCATGAGAATAATATTTTAACTAGGGATATTCATTAAATAATATATGAATTTATTTAATTTTAATGACTCACTTTAAAGAGTCCTGTTTATATGACAAGCTTTATAAAAAACTATCTTAAAACTCCAGTGGATCAACATCCACAGCCCATCTAACCTTGGTGGCTATTGGTTGGCCACGCAATTGACTTACTAAATTTTTGAGAAAATGTTGTATTGCAGGCCTATGATTTGCTTGCATCAATATATGTCCTCTCTCCATACCCTTTAACCGCTCCATCTGTGGGCGTACTGGGTCATAAACCATTACATCATGATCAAAACCGCGTGCTAACTTAAAGGCATGATTCAAAAATTGTTGTACCAAGCTAAATTCGTTCGCTTCAGCGCGCAATAATGCAGTAAACACATACGGTGGAAATTGTACTTGCTCCCGTTCTTTCAGCATGGCGCCGGCATAACTCACATAATCTTGGCTGCGAAGCGCATTAAATAAAACATGATCAGGGAATTGCGTTTGAATAATCACCTGGCCTGCTTTATCTGCTCGGCCAGCGCGACCAGCGACTTGCATTAACTGTGCAAATAAACGCTCACTAGCGCGGAAGTCTGGACTATGTAAAGCGCTGTCAGTATCAATTACGCCGACCAATGTTAAATTTGGAAAATCATGGCCTTTAGCCAGCATTTGTGTACCGACCAAAATGTCTATTTCTTGGTTATGCACTTTATCTAAAATTTCAACTAAAGCGTTTTTGCGGCTGGTGCTGTCGCGGTCTACCCTTGCGATGTGCGCAGTGGGCAATAACGTTGCCAGCGTTTGCTCTAATCTTTGCGTACCATGTCCAGTTGGGTGTAAATCTGCATCCCCGCAACTTGGGCATTGATTAGGGATTTTTTGCTCATGCCCGCAATGATGACAACGTAACTTTCTTTGCCCTAAATGCACCACCAATCGGCTGCTGCAACGCTTGCATGGCGCAATCCAATGACAAGCGGAACATAACAATACAGGCGAATAACCACGACGATTGATAAACAGCAAACTTTGCTCTTTACGTGCCAACCTTAATTTTAAAGCGGCAATCAGTTGCGGCGTTAAACCATGCTGCAAATTTACTTTGGTGGTATCTATGCATTCAATATGCGGTAGCTGCGCGGCCGAGACTGCACGCTGATTTAAACTAAGTAGATTATATTTTGCGACTTCTGATTTAACTTGCGCATTATGCCAACTCTCAAGTGCTGGCGTAGCAGAACCCAATACTACTGGGATATTCAAACGCTTGGCTCGCACCAATGCAACATCTCGTGCGTGATAGCGCATGCTATCTTGCTGCTTGTACGAACTATCATGCTCTTCATCAATAATAATAAGTTTTAAATGAGGTAGAGGTGTAAAAATAGAAAGCCGCGTACCGATAATGATTTTTGCAGCGCCTGATTGTGCCAATTGCCAATGATGTAAGCGTTCACTCTCACTAAGATTACTATGTAAACTTACTAGTAGAAAATTAGGTAAGCGGCTTCTGAAGCGCGCTTCTAGCTGTGGCGTTAAGTTGATTTCGGGTACTAGCACTAATACTTGCGCATGATCATCTTGCAAAACATACTGCATTAAGCGGATATATACTTCAGTTTTGCCGCTACCCGTAATGCCGTGTAATAACCAAGCTTTAAATCTATCTGCGTCTTGCACTATGTCCTTTACTGCTAGTGCCTGCTCATCATTCAATGCTGGAACAATCGCCGGCGGCATATTAGGTAGAATAATCATGGCTTGTACCTGCTGGCTTATTGCCCAACTGTCAGTCACCAACTGTTTTGCTGCTTTACGCGCTCTACTAGAAATGACATCCAACTCAGCTTCTGTGAATAAAGCATTTTTTTGTAATGCAGAAAACACTGCACGCAGCACCAATTGGCGCTTAGGTATTTGTTCTACTGTTTGCGCTCTACCCAAATCAGTGAGCTGATATACATACTGCTTACGTGAAACTGCAGGTGCAATTTGGCGTAAACGCGCGGGCAATGCTGATAATAAAGCCTGACCTAATGGATACTGATAATAATCGGCGCTAAACTTAATTAAGCTTAAGGTTTCAGCATCAATGGATAATTCATCGGCAAATATCTGCGTGACTGGTTTTAATTTTTCAAACGCAAAATCACTATTATCCGCCAAACCCATGACAATGCCGATTTGAGTGCGGCGGCCAAAAGGTACCAACACACGCTGACCGATCTGCACATGTTTGCCACCGCTTGAATAATCAAATAGGCGGTCTAGTGGTACATCCAAGGCAATTTTGAGTATGGGTTTAGGCAATTTTATTTTAAAGCTAATTTAAATACACTCGTTTGAATATCAACCAATAAAAGATATAGCGCAAAGAAACAAAGGTTTACAAAAAAAGCGCTTCTGTAGGTTAAAATGCTTCTTTTACCAGAAATATTGCGAATTTGCTTTGAAAGCACATCTTACCCAATTACTGACCGCTGCCGCAAAAACTATTGGGCCAGACTCAGAATCTAGTACGGATTTTAATATCGTACTCGAGCGCCCTAAATCTGCCGAGCATGGCGATTTTGCCACCAACCTTGCACTAGTATTAGCAAAACCACTTAAACAAAACCCACGCGCGATTGCGGCACAAATCATTGCAGCCTTACCTGCTAGCGAATACATCGCTAAAACTGAAATTGCAGGGGCTGGATTTATTAACTTTTTTTTGAACACACAATCTCAGCAAGTGGTAGTGAAAGATATTTTAGCCGCTGGTACGCGATATGGCCACAACAACATTGGTAACAATCAAAAAGTACAAGTAGAGTTTGTCTCTGCTAACCCAACTGGCCCGTTACATGTAGGGCATGGACGTGGTGCTGCAGTGGGTGATTGCTTGGCACGTTTATTGGATGCCAATGGGTGGGATGTGACGCGCGAGTTTTATTACAATGATGCAGGTGCGCAGATTGATAACCTCACCATTTCAGTACTTGCGCATTGTAAGGGCATTGCCACTGATGATGCGAGCTTTCCTAAAAATGGCTACCGTGGTGAATATATCCAAGATATTGCAAACGCATATTTAGCTAAAAAAACAGTCACTGCAGATGATATTCAAGTGACCGCCAGTGGCGATATTGAAGATTTAGATGCTGTACGCACCTTTGCTGTGGCCTATTTACGCCATGAGCAAGATTTAGACTTGAATGCATTTAAGATTAAATTCGATGTATTTTCACTTGAAAGCGCACTTTACTCAGAAGGTAAAGTAGAAAAGACCGTACAAGCTTTAATCAAAAGCGGGCATACATATGAGCTTGATAATGCGCTTTGGTTAAAAACTACAGATTTTGGTGATGACAAAGACCGCGTTATGCTCAAGTCTGAAGGAGGTTATACCTATTTTGTGCCCGATGTTGCTTACCATGCCGATAAGTGGAGTCGCGGCTTTGTACGTGTAATTAATGAGCAGGGCGCTGACCATCACAGCACCATTACCCGCGTGCGCGCTGGTTTACAAGCTTTAGATGCAGGCATTCCAAAAGGTTGGCCAGATTACGTATTGCACCAAATGGTCACAGTAATGCGCGATGGCGAAGAGGTAAAACTCTCTAAACGCGCTGGCAGCTATGTGACGCTACGTGATTTGATTGAAGAAGTTGGCTGCGACGCGACTCGTTACTTTTTAGCCGCACGCCGTTCAGACTCACAATTGGTGTTCGATATTGATTTAGCCAGAGCGCAAACCAATGATAACCCTGTATATTATATTCAATATGCGCATGCTCGTATTTGCAGTGTATTAGCACAATGGGGTGGGCTTGCAGCACAATTGAATCATGTAGATTTAAGCCCACTTAACAATCCGCATGAAACTGCGCTATTGCAACGATTGAGTACCTACCCTGAGACAGTTGCGAATGCAACAACTGAACTTGCGCCGCACACCATTGCTAATTACTTAAAAGAGTTGGCAAGTGATTTGCATAGCTATTACAACGAATATAAATTTTTAATCGATGATGAAACCGTTAAACTAGCCCGCTTAAGTTTAATCACTGCCACTAGCCAAGTACTTAAAAACGGATTAAATTTACTTGGTGTTAGCGCCCCAGAAAGAATGTAAGGAGCAATATAAATTATGAGTAGAGATTACAAACCAAGCCCAGAAAAATCAAAAAAATCCAATAAAGGGAGCCCACTTTTAACCGGCTTACTCATTGGCTTTTTATTAGGGGTTGGTGCATCGCTAAGCGTTGTCATGTTTATTAAAGGCGGTGAGAGTCCATTTACGCATAAAGCTGGAGCTGACTCATCAAAATTATCTGAAAAAATCGCTGAAAAAGCAAAAGATAAATTTAAAACCAGCGCTGAAGAAGCTGGTGCAGATAATAGTGCGTTGCCTTCAGCAGAAAACCCAAAATCTGTTAAAGATGATGACAAAACGCGTTTTGATTTTTATACCATATTGCCAGGTAGTGAAAGCAAAGTAACGAAAGAAGAAGAGAAAAAAATCAAAGGAGATGCACCACAACCTGCCGTGCAAAAAAGTTATTTTTTACAAGTTGGTGCATTTCAAACAGAAGTTGAAGCGGACAATATGAAAGCTAAGTTAGCATTACAAGGCTTTGAAGCGGTAGTACAAACAGCGGCTATTCCAGATAAGGGCGTGTGGCATCGTGTACGCGTTGGCCCACTCAAAGATTTAGACCAAATCAACAAAACTAAAAGTGAATTAGTGAATAACGGCTTTAAAGCAGTCTTAATTAAAGTAAATAGTGAAAACCAATAACAATCAATTTGGTCAATCATTGATTGATTCGTATTATTTAGTCTGCTATTTGTTAGCCGAAACAAAACTCATGCGTTTTAATCCGTGTTGAATTGTTAAATACCAAATTTTAAAATTTAAGAGAAGATAAAGGAAGTTGAAGATGAAAAAGTTCTTAGGCGCTTTAATGTTGCTAGCCTCATTCAATGTATTGGCAGCAGACCCGCAGGTTGGTAAAGATTTTGACAAAACATTACAGATTATTCCAACTGATAATCCCAACAAAATTGAAGTGACTGAGATATTTTGGTACGGCTGCATCCACTGCTATCATATGGATCCTATCCTTAATGCTTGGGTAAAAAAATTACCCGCGGATGTGGCTTTTAAACGAGTTCCAGGTTTGCCACAACCACCTTGGGCGCCAATGGCAAAAGCTTTTTATACAATGGAAGAACTGAATCTATCGGCTAAATTGCATACTGCTATATTCGATGCGATTCATAAAGATAAAACATTAAATCCAACGGATGAATCTGCGACTATCGATTGGTTAACTAAAAAAAGTGGTTTAGATAAAGCTAAGATTGAAGGTTCTTTCAAGTCATTTTCTATGAACAATAAATTAAACCAAGCGGCACAAGTCTTTCGAGCTTCTGGTGCAACTGGCGTACCTAGCTTTATTATTAACGGCCAATTTATTACTTCTAGCACAATGGCTGGCGGCAATGATCAAGCATTAAAAACCGTTGATTATATTGTAGGCAATATTCGTGCAGATAAGGCCAAAGCCGCAAAAAAGTAATTAATGCAAAAAATATCAAAAAAGCTGTAGTTATACCTAATAGCAAATAGTTTAGTAATGAATTAAGTAACTTGACCCGTTTTTAACTCACCGTAAAAA
>JAYTHN010000089.1:0-1727 GCA_043732505.1 Methylotenera sp. | reverse complement strand
GGGTTGTTACCAGAACTGGAAAAAGAATGGCTAGATGCCTTTGGTGCTGTGGCTGCGACGGGTGAGCCCGTAAGCATGGAGCAATATAGTGCGAGCTTACAGCGCTGGTTTGAAGTCTATGCCTTTCAATTAGGAAGCTCGCAATCGCGGCAGGTGGCCGTGCTGTTAACTGACACCACCGAGCGCAGACGCATTGCTTCATCCTTGGTGACTGCGAAAATAGATGCAGAAAAATCAAGCCAAGCTAAAACAAACTTTCTGTTACAAATGAGTCATGAGCTACGCTCACCGCTAAACGTGATGTTAGGCTTTACCCAACTTATTGAGTCTGGCAGCCCGCAGCCAACAACAACGCAACAAAATAGCATTAAACAGGTACTCAACGCAGGCTGGTATCTGCTGGGTCTTATCAACGAGATTCTTGATTTATCGTCTATTGAGTCTGGCAAACTAACGCTTGCAATAGAAGAAGTATCATTGGATGAAGTACTAAATGATTGCCATGCGATGATAAAATTGCAGGCACAGGATAAAGGTATCGCGCTTTTTTTCACAACATTCAAGCAACCATGTATGGTACGGGCTGACTCTGTTCGGATCAAGCAGGTGTTGCTTAACCTACTGACAAACGCCATTAAATACAACCGCAGCTCAGGGCGCATCGAAGTAATCTTCACCGAAACATTAAACTATGGTGTGCGGGTGAGTGTAAAAGATACTGGCCAAGGTTTATCTGATGCACAAATAGATCAACTCTTCCAGCCATTCAATCGGCTTGGTAAAGATACCAGCGCCGAGTCAGGCACTGGCGTTGGCTTGGTCATTAGCAAGTTATTGGTTGAGAGAATGGGTGGGCGGATTGGTGTCGATAGCACAGTTGGGGTGGGTAGCTGTTTCTGGTTTCAGCTAGACCTAGCATTGTCGACGTTAGTCACCAGAGAAATGCCCAAAGAAACGATGATCCCCGCAGAAGATTACTCGCTTCGTGAACAACAGGTCAATAAAATCACGTCTAAATAGCTTGGCATGTGTGCGCTATTTAATTGGAGTAACCGTAGTCTGTGTGCGCACCCATACCCCACGAGACGCAATTTTATATGTTTCTAGGAGTATGGAGTTTAACCGCCAGTGCTAGCCCGCACTATAAATTAAAAAAGCCCACATCGCTGTGAGCTATATTTAATTGGTGGCCGGGACGGGAGTCGAACTTGTGACATGAGATTTTCATGAGTCCTAATAAAGAAAAAACCCTACATCACTGTGAGGGTTGTATTTTTAGATTTCTCGACTATAGTTCGAATCAAGGAAGACTTTGGTATTTTTGTTCAATATGGATCGAAGATTGTAATTGGGTTCTAGCATTGCTGATTCTATGTATAGGTGCTAACTCTGCCATATTTAAGAGCCTAGCTTGATTAAGTTGGTCATTTAATGTCGAGCCCTATTTGTTAGCTTACATAATAAAAGCTTCCCATGCTTGCAACATTTTCAACTTCTCTGGCATGTAGTCATGTTTATGATAGTGCCTGTTTTGTACACCACCAAGGCCGTGAGAAAGAAGTTGACCTCGAAGATCTGAGCTAAAACCTAATGATGCGAGCATGGTCTCTGCCGTTCGGCGTATATCACCAAGCCTGAATGATTGGCCGCCCATCGCCTTTGATATTTTGCCGACTGCCAGTGAGGCACGAACTAGGTCTTGCTGAGGAGTGGAGGATATGATCTTT
>JAYTHN010000088.1:0-1729 GCA_043732505.1 Methylotenera sp. | reverse complement strand
CATTCTAGATGCATTATTCAATATTCCATCAGTAAAAAATTAAGTTTAATAAATGACCAGCAACCAAAATGTACTTATCAGTGCAGCTACAATTCAAGACCTTGAACCTGTTGCACAACTTTTTGATGCTTACCGCCAATTTTATGAACAAGCTCCAGATATTGAGTTAGCAAAAGCGTTTATTGCTGATCGATTAAAAAATCAAGATTCCACTATTTTATTGGCGATTAATAGTGCGCAAAAAATCATCGGTTTTTGCCAACTTTACCCAACATTTTGCTCAGTCATCGCTGCACCCATATGCGTGCTTTATGATTTATTTGTAGATTCAAATGTCAGAAAAACTGGCGCTGGCAAGGCACTAAGGCACTGATGCTGGCGGCACATGAGTTTGCCGCTAGCAATGGCTTTAAGCGCCTAGATTTGACTACGGCTAAAACGAATACCTCAGCCCAAGCATTGTATGAGTCTTTAGGTTGGGTTCGTGATGAGGTATTTTATAGTTACAGCAAAACACTTTAAATGTGATAAAAAATTTAAACGTAAAACTTCAGAGTCGTCATTCCCGCATACGAGTTCAAAAGCAGCATTGAATTATCCCAACGCATCCCTTAATTGATACCACGCCATGCCCAAGAACAAAGCTGGCGTGCGTAGCAATTTACTGCCCGAAAAATCATAGTGTGGAATACGTGCCATTAAATCTAAACGCTCGGCTTGGCCTGTAATCGCTTCTGCGACTAGCTTACCCGCCAAACCAGTAAGCGCTACGCCATGCCCTGAAAAGCCTTGTAAATAATACACATTAGGCGCTAAACGGCCAAAATCTGGTGCGCGATTCATGGTGATATCCACAAAACCGCCCCAGGTGTATTGCACTTTAATATTGGCAAGTTGCGGGAAAGTCTCCGACATACGCGCTTGCATGCGTACGCTTAAATTTGGTGGCGTCATGGCGCTGTAACTCACGCGTCCGCCGTAGATCATGCGTTGTTTGTTTGGATGATAGTCATTTGAATGATGATCTGCTGCAAATCTAAAATAATCGAGCACGAAATTAGTGTCACACACTGCAGATTGCGTGGGGATAAGTTTTCCGCAACATTCGCATCAATCAGCTCAGTGGCAATAATGTAAGTGCCAACTGGCATGATGCGTTTAGTCAAGCTTGGTGCTAGTTTTGGTGAAATTTCAGGCAAATACATATTGCCTGCCAGCACCACAAATTTCGCTTTCACGCAGCCTGTTTCCGTGTTTAATTTATCCACTTCCCCCTGTTGCATGGCTTGCACAGCCGAGTTTTGGAAAATATTGGCGCCTAAACTTGCCACTCCTTTTGCTAAACCCAAACAATAATTAAGTGGGTGCAAATGCCCAGAACGACAATCGAAATAGCCGCTGTGATAGCGTGGGCTATCTATCCATTGTTGAATATCATTCGGTGAAATCCATTCAGCATCAGTGTCGTAATTGGAGTTTTTTGCCATACCATAAAACCATTCGCGCAGCGCAGCGCCTTTGGCTGGGTTTACGGCTACACCCAAAAAACCATTTTTTAAATCACACTGAATATTAAAACGCTTTACTCGCTCGCGCACTAAATCTAAAGCTACTAAAGTCATACCACATACTTTTTTGCAGCCTCTAAGCCTAGTGGTTTTTCAATCACGCTTTGCTCGCATAATCTGCCCGCCATTACGCCCACTGGCTCCCCAACCGACATGTTTGG
>JAYTHN010000087.1:0-1729 GCA_043732505.1 Methylotenera sp. | reverse complement strand
GGAAAAGCTTGGATTCGGAAAATTTAAGTTTCGCAAGGCATCAACTTAATAAAAATCTAAGATAACAAATATAACGTTTCGCAAAATAGTGTAACCGTTTAGGAGTAGTAAAATGACACAAACATCATTAGGTGAGTCAGTGGTACAAAAAGCTATTCATAATGAAAAGCAACGACAGTCGCAGGCGCAAAATAATGGCGTGGCGGCTAATATCACGCAAACTCAGCCGCTGTGGTTGTTAGCTGAAGTAACCTATCGTTGCCCATTACATTGCGCTTTTTGTTATAACCCAACCGATTATGACAAACATACGCAAAATGAGCTGACTACTGAGCAATGGATACAAGCGTTGCGTGATGCACGTAAATTAGGGGCTATTCAGCTTGGTATCTCTGGTGGTGAGCCGCTACTGCGTGATGATATTGAAGATATTGTGATTGAAGCTAAAAAGCTTGGTTACTACAGCAATTTAATCACTTCTGGCGTTGGCCTGACGGAAAAACGTATTCAAGCATTTAAAGACGGTGGCTTAGATCATATTCAGCTCTCTATGCATGATATTACTGAAGAGATTAACAACTTCATTACTAATACAAATACTTTTGCATTAAAGAAAAAAGTCGCAGCAATGATTAAAAATCATGGCTACCCAATGGTGCTTAACGTAGTAATACACCGCTATAACATTGGTCATATCAATGAAATACTTGAAATGGCTGAAGCGTTAGGAGCAGATTATGTTGAGCTTGCAAATACGCAATATTACGGCTGGTCATTGGTGAATCGTAATCAATTAATGCCACTTAAAGAGCAAATTGATTACGCTGAAAAAATCACCAATGAATTCCGCGAAAAAGTCGGCAGCAAAATGAAGATTTTCTTCGTAGTACCTGATTATTTCTCTAATCGCCCAAAAAAATGCATGAATGGTTGGGGTGAAGTATTTATGATTGTGACAGCCAATGGTGATGTATTGCCATGTCACTCAGCACGGGTTTTGCCGAATATGGAGTTTCCAAATGTCCGTGACAAGGGCTTGGAATGGGCTTGGAAAGATTCGCCAGCATTTAATAAATACCGTGGTGACAGCTGGATGAAAGGTCCTTGTGTGACTTGTCCAGAAAAATACAATGATCTTGCAGGTTGCCGTTGTCAGGCATTTTTATTGACTGGTGATGCCGAGAGTGCAGACCCCGTTTGTTCACTTTCTCCAAATCATCATTTGATTGAAAAGGCGATTGAAGATTCTAAAAATCCAGTGCTTGCCTCTCAACCGATTATTTTTAGAACTGATAAAAACTCCAAAAAATATGCCAGTGGTGAGTCAAGGGAACGTGTAGAAGAGTTTCACGCATTACCGTAAGGGCAATAGCAATTCAGTCGTTTAATAAATAAAAAAGCGCGTCAACTAACGCGCTTTTTTTATTTTGGTACAATCTCAATATGCGAAACCTTGGTATAAAAATTCTTCACACACAGAAACAATCTTCTCCATTAGTGCTGTCCATAGTACTAGCCTCATTAGCTGCACTTGCACCTTTTGCCATTGATACCTACTTACCAGCTTTCCCTATTATAGAAACTGCGCTGCATTGCACCAGTTTACAAGTACAGCAGAGCCTTACCTTTTATTTATTACCGTATGCGTTAATGACATTGTTTCATGGAGCAATTTCAGATGCGGTTGGCCGAATTAGAACGATTAAATGGGGCTTAGGTATTTTTGTGG
>JAYTHN010000086.1:0-6080 GCA_043732505.1 Methylotenera sp. | reverse complement strand
CCCCTACGCGGGAATGACGGGTTGTAGATATTTAGAATGTAACTAAAAGTGGTGAAATTGAAATGGTTTTGACTTTCAAACCCATGCTACCGCGCCTGTGTTGCTTAGTAGCATGGGAGTTTTCGGAAATCGGCTGTTTGAGGCAAGTGATTTATTGGCGAGTTTCCGATTGACGCCCGTGATGCTGAGCAACACAGGAAATAAGCGGTATAGGGTATCCTTTTCTTTGGTTTCTTTCTTTTGGCTAAGCAAAAGAAAGAAACTCGCTAGTCGCGCGAAAGCGACGGTTTAAAAAGGAATTTCATCAGATCTAACTTCTAAATTGAATTCAAATTCATGATCTATATTTCAATCCGCAGTTTCTATTCTTAACAAAGCACGCCCTGCTAGGGTATGTTTATCCTCTAAAACGTCGCCCTTCCAAGCTTGAGCTAATACTCTTTGAGTAATTATTTCAATTTGAGACCATCCATTTTTACCATTTTCACATTTGGTGGTGAAAACATATATCGAAATTTATATGGCTGAATGTCAGAGTCATTAAATGGGCAGTATTTACCATCTACTTTAACTTGCCACTTATTGCCTAAGTAAAGATAAATAGCCGATATTTCTGAAGATACGTGGTTAGTTTTGTTATGTAAGTCAAAAACAAACTTAAGAGTTGCCTCCGCTAATACTTAATCTTTTCTAAATCACCAGTTGGCTTGCGCGAAATGATTTAAATTCTATCTTCTTTTCTTGTTTTTGCTTCACTCTTAGCCCAGGCAATGTTTTTTACCAACTCACTTTTTAAAAAAGAAATTGAGTCGCCATAAACTATATGTCTTTTATGTTTGGGGTCAAAAGGTATATCAGTAGGTTCTTTAGTTAAAAGAATACAAATTTTTTCTCTTGCATGAGCATAACCAAGCTCATAAAAAAACATTTGGATTTCTATTCGAAAGGTCAGCAATAATAAAATCCGCAACTTCAATTTTCCGAAAAATTCTATCTAGCATTCCTTCTTCAAACATTTGCTCGTCCAGCCGCTCTGCTCTAACATTGCAATCAATAACCGCTTTTTTTATTCCCAATTTATAAACATCGTCAAAATTTGAATCAAACGGCATTATTACAAATGCAAAAATTTCATCCGACAGACTAGAGTGTGTTTTACTCATGACAATTAGCCTCTACCTCTATCACTTTTCTTCTGCATCACAGGTGCTGATAAATCACTAGTTTGCCTCACGCGTCTATTAGCTGACTTTCTAAGTGCTGGTTTTTTAGCCGCTGGATTATTGCGTGATGCATCTATTTTACCGCGATGAGGCCTAGCTTCTCCCTCAGCCGCATCACGGGGCTGTCTATCAAACGCGCTGACTCTTTGTTTACGCACTTTAGGCATAAACACCGTAGTTGCTTTTAGTTTTTCACGTTGTGTAAGTTGTCTCAGTGGTGCACTTGGTACTGGTAAATCAGCCCATTCCATCAGGCCAACTACTTCTTTTTGTTCCAGTTTAAGCATAGAGCCACGTTTAACGCGCGGTGGCAAATTAACCGGGCCAAAACGCACACGCATCAAGCGGCTGACTGGTAGTTGGAATGCTTCAAATAAGCGACGCACTTCGCGATTACGACCTTCACGCAGAATCACTTGATACCAATGGTTAGCACCTTCGCCTCCTTGTGCACTGATGCTATCGAAATTTGCTGGACCATCATCTAGTTCAATACCCTCTCTGAGTTGCGTCATTTGGCCTTCGGTTAATTCACCAAAAATACGCACGGCATACTCACGCTCAACTTCGTAACGTGGGTGCATGAATCGATTCGCTAGTTCGCCAGAAGTAGTGAATATGAGCAAGCCACTGGTATTCATATCTAAACGGCCAATGGCAATCCATTTGGCATTTTTTACTTTTGGTAATTTATCAAACACACTCGTACGGCCTTCAGGGTCGTCTTGGCTGACGATTTCTCCTTCAGGTTTATGGTAAATCAGCACTTGCGGAAGCTCAGCTACAAAAGGTAATTTTAATGGACGGCTATCTAAGCGCACTAAATCATATTGCGTAACACCTGCACCCACTTTGGCTGTAGCGCCATTGATAGTAACGCGTCCACTAGCAATCAGTAATTCCATATCACGACGTGAACCCAAACCAGCCAGCGCTAACAGCTTATGCAACCGTTGCGTAGGTTCTGGTGGCGCGTTAGGGTCAGCGGGCAACTGAGTGAAATTGGTTTTTGGGCGACGAGGAACTGCCTGTGGATCGCGCTGGGTTTTGAAGGGACGTGCCATATGGATAAACTATTGATTGAAATCATGCATTTTACCGCAGTTACCTATTAATCAATAAGATTAAATACGTAATGAAATTAGCTTAGTTTAGTTTAGTTTAGTTAAGAATATGGTCACAGGTTTAGGTTGAGCGGAATCTCTTGTTGCGCAAAATCTTCCATTAGCGGCAATTCAGCCAGTGACCGCAAATTAAGGTCATCTAAAAAGTGTTTAGTCGTCGCATACAATGAAGGTCGCCCTGGCACTTCACGTTGACCAACTACATCTACCCAATCGCGCTCTTGTAGCTGGCGCATGACGTTTGGATTAACGGCAACACCTCTAATTTCTTCAATATCGCCACGTGTCACAGGTTGCCTGTAGGCAATAATCGCTAATGTTTCCATCACCGCACGTGAGTATTTTGCTTGTTTATCAGGACTCAACCGCGCTAAATGTGTCGCATATTCAACCTTTGCCTGAAAGCGATAACCGGATGCTACCTGCACCAACTCCATCGTGCGTGTTGTCCAGTCTTGCTTTAGTTCATCAAGCAACATACGTAAAGTGGTACGTTCAATACGCTCAGCAAATAATCGAGTCATATCATCTAAAGACAATGGCTCATGCGAAGTGAGCAATGCCACTTCTAATACATTCTTTAATTCAGTAATATTATTGGGCTGATTCATGACTATTAATTTGTACATAAATTGGAGAAAATGGTGCTTGTTGTGTCATGCGCACCAAGCCTTCACGCGCAAGTTCTAACATCGCTAAAAAACAAACCACTAGCTTAGGGATACCATCTTGCACCACGTCAAACAATTGTGAGAACTCTAACAAGCTGTCTGTTTTTAAACGACGTAAAATAATACTCATATGCTCACGCACAGAAAGCTCAGCTTTACCTACTTTATGATGCTGAAAGTGGCTCGCGCGTTTAAGCACATTCCGCCAAGCTTCGGCTAGATCTTCCAAACTGACTTCGGGCGGTTTAATCTCACTAATGTGTTGATAATAAGCACTGGCAACATGAATATCATCACCCACTTTAGGCATTTCATCCAGCCCTTGCGAAGCAAGCTTAATCGCTTCATACTCCATTAAACGACGTACCAACTCAGCTCTAGGATCATCTTCAGATTCAATTTCAGCAGGCTTGGGTAACAACATCCGCGACTTAATCTCAATCAACATCGCAGACATGAGTAAGTAATCACCCGCCAGTTCTAATTTGATAGCGTGCATCTTTTCTATATACTCCATGTACTGGCGTGTTAAGTCAGCCATTGGAATATCTAAAATATCGAGATTGAGTTTACGGATTAAATACAGCAGTAAATCGAGCGGGCCTTCAAAGGCTTCTAAGTAAACTTCTAGGGCGTCAGGCGGAATATATAAATCGTACGGCAATTCAGTAAAAGCTTCTCCATGAATACGTGCATCTAAGGTGCGCTGAATTTGCATGTGTATTTTAGTGTCCCACTGATTTTGAAAACACGTTAATGACAACCACTCCCAGAATAATCAAACTCATCCCTATCATCGCGGGTACATCTAATGTCTGCTTATAAACAAACCAGCCAATAATAGACACAAGGACTATGCCCAAGCCAGACCATATCGCGTACATAATGCCTACAGGCAGTACACGCAAGCTTATCGTCATAAAATAAAAGGCCACACGATAACTAGCCACCACAATTAATGATGGCCAAAGTCTGGTAAATTCATTAGAAGCTTTTAACGCAGTGGTCGCTGTGACTTCTGCAACAATCGCAATGGCGATTGCTAGCCACCGATTCATTTTTGCACCCTAAATTTTGTCGCCCCATACATGGCGCATATCAACATAATCATTATGAGTAGTTTAAACCCATGGCGTCGCGCACATCACGCATGGTTTCACGCGCTAATTTACGTGCTTTTTCACAGCCTTCTGCTACCACATTTTTTACCAACGTAGGATCTTCTGCATATTGTCTAGCACGTTCTTGAATAGGTTTAAGTTCAGATAAAACAACTTCAATGAGAGGTGTTTTGCATTCTATACAACCGATTGAAGCACTTTTACAACCTGCTTGCACCCAATCTTGCGTAGATTGGTTTGAATAGATTTGATGCAATTGCCATACTGGACATTTTGCAGGATCCCCTGGGTCTGTACGACGGGCGCGCGCAGGGTCAGTCGGCATAGTTTTGATTTTCTTAGCCACTGAATCTACATCTTCACGCATAGAAATCGTGTTGTTGTAAGATTTTGACATTTTTTGCCCGTCTAAACCCGGCATTTTTGAAGCTGGCGTAAGCTTGTAATCAGGCTCCAGCAAAATCATTTTGCCGCCACCTTCTAAGTAGCCAAGCAAACGCTCTTTATCGCCCATGCTCATACCTTGCTGCTCTTCAATCATGGCACGAGCGGCATCTAATGCTTCTTCATCCCCACTTTGTTGGTATGCATTACGCATTTCTTCATATAAGCCACTACGTTTACTACCCAATTTTTTGATTGCAGCTTTCGCTTTTTCTTCAAAACCTTTTTCTTTACCATAAATATGGTTGAATCGGCGTGCAATTTCACGCGTGAATTCAATGTGCGGAATTTGATCCTCGCCAACAGGCACTTGTGTGGCTTTATAAATCAGAATATCCGCACTTTGTAACAACGGATAACCTAAAAAGCCATAAGTAGATAGATCTTTACTGGATAATTTTTCTTGCTGGTCTTTATAAGTAGGCACGCGCTCTAACCAACTGAGCGGTGTAATCATACTTAATAAAGTGTGTAATTCCGCATGCTCTGGCACGCGTGATTGAATGAAAATCGTTGCATTTGCTGGGTCTACGCCTGCGGCAAGCCAATCAATGACCATCTCCCACACACTTTCTTCAATAATTTCTGGTGTGTCATAATGGGTGGTTAATGCATGCCAATCCGCAACAAAAAATAAGCATTCATGCTCATGCTGAAGCTTAATCCAATTTTTGAGTACGCCATTGTAATGTCCTAAATGCAAATTACCTGTTGGGCGCATGCCTGATAAAACGCGTTCAACTGCCATGTTTAAAACCTTAAATTAAATACTTGATGAATTTACAATCGATATTATACAAACAAGCTTATTCAATGTAGAAAGCTTATTTTATTGAATAAGCGCTACCCGAATAAGCTAATGATTAAGCCATAAACCGTATTGATTAGCGGGTCTAAAATCTTGCTCAATACCCCTGAAAACATCAAGACTATTAAAATAATAAATCCATAACGCTCAATTTGAGCAAATTTTACTGCGTAAGGTGTAGGTAGCAAACTTAAGGCAATTCTGCCGCCGTCTAAAGGTGGTAGTGGCAATAAATTCAACACCATTAATACAATATTAATACTGATGCCTGCCTTGCTCATTAATACAAGCGGATAAGCAATCGATTCTGGTGCGTTGATAGCGAATTTAATGACGAATACCCAAAAAATTGCCATCAAAAAATTGGAGGCTGGCCCCGCTGCGGCAACCCATAACATGTCTTTTTTAGGATTGCGTAACTTACTGAAATCTACCGGCACGGGTTTAGCCCAGCCAAATAAAATGCCGCCTAACATTATGCTGAGTGCTGGTAATAATATGGTACCAAATGGATCTATATGACGGATGGGATTAAGGCTGATACGGCCAGCTTTATAGGCGGTCATGTCACCGAAGTATTTTGCAGCGTAGCCATGTGCAGCTTCATGCACAGTAATTGCAAATAAAACGGGTAATGCGTAAATAACTATTTTCTGTATTAGCGATAAATCCATTGCCTACTCTTTATT
>JAYTHN010000085.1:0-6082 GCA_043732505.1 Methylotenera sp. | reverse complement strand
ATATTAGAAACTCTCGCTTATTAATATCTTTTAAAGATGCTACTTGTGCATTTGCAATTTCACCATAAAACACCCTCTTTACCATCCATAATGTATAGGCTGCACCAAAAATTAATGTGAGTGAAGCTAAAAACGCGTACCAAAAATTGGCTTGGATAGCACCAAGAATCACCATAAACTCACCCACAAAACCTGATGTGCCTGGCAAACCACTATTTGCCATCGCGAACAATACTGCAAATGCGGCAAAAGTCGGCATAGTATTAGCGACTCCACCATAAGATTCGATTTGGCGGCTGTGCGCACGATCGTACAGCACGCCTACGCACAAGAACATGGCTGCAGAAATAAAGCCGTGCGATATCATTTGTACTATAGCGCCCTCTAAGCCTAAGTTATTAAATATAAAGAAGCCTAAAGTTACAAAACCCATGTGCGAGATTGAGGAGTAAGCAATTAACTTTTTCATGTCTTTTTGTACTAGTGCTACCAATGCAATATAAACAATTGCAATGAGTGACAAAACAATCATATAGCCTGATAAATAGTGCGCTGCATCTGGCGCAATTGGCATAGCAAAGCGCAAGAAGCTGTAGCCTCCGAGTTTAAGTGCGATTGCTGCTAACACTACTGAGCCACCTGTTGGAGCTTCTACATGCGCGTCTGGTAACCAAGTGTGCACTGGCCACATAGGGATTTTAACGGCAAAAGCTGCAAAAAATGCTAAGAACATAAGCACTTGTACATTCAATGGCATTTGGACTTGATAATAATCTACAATTTCAAAACTACCTGTGTGTAAATACAAGTAAATGAAAGCCACCAACATAAGTAATGAACCGAGTAAGGTATATAAGAAAAACTTGATAGTGGCATAGACACGATTAGGGCCACCCCATATACCAATGATTAAGAACATTGGTATCAACATAGCTTCCCAAAACACATAATACAAAATAGCATCTAAAGCACTAAATACTCCTATCATCAACCCACTCATAATGAGAAAGCAAGCCATGTATTGCGCAACGCGCTTTTCAATCACTTCCCAAGCAGCTATTACTACAATTACCGTCATAAAACTAGTCAGTAATATCAAAGGTATTGCAATACCATCTGCGCCTAAATGGTAGTTAATATTGAATGCTGGTATCCAACTAAAGCCCTCTTGAAACTGAAAGCCACCATCCATAAAATTGAAATGCGTATAAAGTGGTAGCGTTACTAAAAAGCTAATCACACTACAGGCAAGTGCTAACCAACGCGTAGAGTTAGGGTTATTGTCATTAGCAGTAAATAACACAAGGATGCCAGAAAATACTGGCACCCATATAGCAAAACTTAGAAGATGTTGCGTAAAGTAGTCAACCATTTTTATTTAAACTTTTATACTTTAGTGAAGAATGTAAGCATTAAAAATACGCCAATAATCATGGCGAATGCATAATGATAAATAAGTCCAGTTTGTAATTTACGGACTACGCCTGAAAATTTACCGATTAAATTAGCAGTACCGTTTACAATACCGCCATCAATAATTTTCACATCGCCAATTTGCCATAGCTTATTGCCAACCATGCTCGAACCCGCAGCAAACACACGTTCGTTAAAACTATCAAAGCCGTATTTATTTTCGAGTATTTTGTTAATGCCAGAAAATTGAGTCTGAATTTTAGCTGGAATATCTGGACGCTTCATATAAAAGAACCACGCTAGCGCTACGCCAGAAGCTGCCAATAAAAATGGTAACGATAATAAACCTTGAAACGCCATTCCCGCAGCTGAGTGTAATTTCTCATGCCACTCTAATGTTAACTCCTGCATGGCCGGATGCGTTACCTCATCTACGAATATGACACCTTTGAAAAAACTACCATATAACATAGGCTCTATGGAGACATACCCTATTAATAACGATGGAATTGCTAATAATATCAATGGTAGTTTAATAACCCAACCTGGCTCGTGTGGATTATCGTTTGGCCCTAAACCATGATGGTGCTCATGTGCATCATGACTTTCATCACTACTTTCTTGGTGTGCATCTGCATGGCTATCATGAATGTCATGCTTCACTTCAATTTTGTGAATACGCCACTTTTCTTCGCCGTGGAATACTAAAAAATACAATCTAAAACTATAAAATGCAGTTACAAATACGCCAACCAATACAGCAAAGTATGCAAAACTACTGCCTGTAATGTTCGATGCTTTCACCGCTTCAATAATGCTATCTTTTGAGTAGAAACCTGAGAAAAATGGCGTACCTATTAATGCTAGTGACCCGATTAATGAAGTTATCCACGTAATAGGCATATACTTTTTTAAGTTACCCATATTGCGTATATCTTGATCATGATGCATGCCCATAATCACTGAACCAGCCCCTAAAAATAACAAGGACTTGAAGAACGCGTGTGTCATTAAGTGGAATATGGCAACTGAATATGCCGACGCTCCCAAAGCCACCGTCATATAGCCTAGTTGCGACAATGTTGAATAGGCAACCACACGCTTAATATCGTTTTGAATAATGCCTAAGAAGCCCATAAACAGCGCAGTGATGCTGCCAATAATCATTACAAAAGAAAGCGCTGTCGAAGACAACTCAAACAATGGCGACATACGCGCGACCATAAAAATACCGGCAGTCACCATGGTTGCAGCATGGATCAAGGCAGAGATTGGTGTTGGTCCCTCCATAGAGTCTGGCAACCAAACATGCAACGGTACTTGTGCTGATTTACCCATAGCGCCAATAAATAATAGGATGCAAGTGACCGTCATTAATGACCACTGCGAGTTACCTATCAAACTGATTTTTTCATCGGCCATTTGCGGGGCTACAGAGAAAACAGCAGCGTAATCTAAGCTACCGAAATGAAATAGCACTAGCCCAATACCAAGTAGAAAACCAAAGTCACCGACGCGATTCACTAAAAATGCTTTTAGATTCGCGTAAATCGCTGTTGGTCTTGTATACCAAAAACCAATCAATAAATATGAAACAAGGCCTACCGCCTCCCATCCAAAAAATAGCTGCATAAAGTTGTTCGACATCACCAGCATCAACATAGCGAAAGTGAATAATGAGATATAACTGAAGAAACGCGCATAGCCTTTATCATCGTGCATATAGCCGACTGTGTAGATATGTACCATCAGCGATACAAAAGTCACAATGACCATCATCATGGCGGAAAGTCTATCGATTAAAAAACCGACTTCAAATGAAACATTGCCACTTTTGAGCCACGTGTAAACCGTGTTGTTATACACATGGCCAACTAATGAATCCTTAAACACATACACAGATAAGGCGAATGATGCACCCACGCCTAAAATAGTAATTGTATGGGCAGCGGCTCGAGGTAAATATTTGCCGAATAGACCAACTATAATCGCCGCCAGCAAAGGTAATAAAGGGATAGCCAAATAGATTTGTTGCATAATCATCTTTTGCATTACCCTTTTAAGCTATCTAGATCGTCAACATTAATGGTGCGTAAATTTCTGAACAACACGATCAAAATTGCTAAGCCTATGGCTGATTCAGCTGCAGCAACCGTGAGTATGAAGAACACAAACACTTGCCCAGCAATATCATTTAGATAATGTGAGAACGCAATAAAATTAAGATTTACAGCTAACAGCATCAACTCAATAGCCATTAATAAAATAATGACGTTTTTACGATTGAGAAAAATGCCAACAACACTGATAGCGAATAATAATGCGCCAAGAATAAGGTAATGAGATAAACCGACCATTATTTAGTCTCCTTATTGGCTTCAGTGCTTGTTTTTTCTACGTTGGCTAACTCTGTCACAGATGCCATTTTTATGATGCGAAGTCTGTCTTCTTTTTTCACAAGTACTTGTTTTGCTGGGTTCATAGATTTACTGTCTTTCCGATCCCTGAGTGTCAGCGCAATCGCAGCCACGATAGCTACCAGCAATACAACTGATGCCAATTCAAATGGCAATAAATAATCTGTATAAAGTACGTGGCCAAGTTCAGCGGTATTACTGTAATCTGCTGGATGCGCTAGTGGCGCTAATACTTTATCTGCGCCAAAATTTCTAACACCAACAATCATTACCATTTCTACAGCCATCAAACCACCTACTGGAAGTGCAATCGGTAGTGCATTCCAGAAGCCTTCACGTAGCTTATCTAAATTGATATCTAGCATCATCACTACGAATAAGAACAACACCATTACTGCGCCTACGTAAACTAACACAAGTACAATTGCTAAAAATTCTGCTTCAAGTAATAACCAAATTCCTGCTGCAGTAAAAAATGCTAATACTAAATACAGAGCCGCATATACTGGGTTACGCGTAGTAATCACACTCAATGCAGCAAACAGCAAAATAGCTGCCAACACATAAAATACAATGTCTTGGAAATGTAAGTTAAAAAAAGTCATGAAATTATATTTTGTTATTTTAATTGATGAAGTATGTGTTTCTAAATGCTGTTTTATTTAAATACTTGCTTATCTAAATGTTTTGTCAGAAGCACGATCGGCAGCAATTTGTTTTTCATGCTTATCGCCAACTTCCAGCAACATTTCTTTGGTGTACAGCAAATCACCACGTTGCTCGCCGTGATAATCAAAAATTCTTGTTTCTACGATTGAATCTACTGGACAGGACTCTTCACACATACCGCAGAATATACATTTAGTCAGGTCAATATCATAACGCGTGGTACGACGTGTATTGTCCTCTCTTTGCTCAGATTCAATCGTAATCGCCATAGCAGGGCAAACTGCCTCACAAAGTTTGCAAGCAATACAACGCTCTTCACCATTTGGATAACGGCGTAATGCGTGCAAACCTCTGAAACGTGGTGACTGTGGCGTACTTTCTTCAGGATATTGCACAGTAATTTTAGGCGCAAAAAAGTAGCGGCCAGTAAGCGCCATTCCTTTTAAAAGCTCGACTAACATCAAGCTTCCGAGTGTAGATTTAATTTTTGCTAACATAATATTTATCTGTATTTTTTTATTCTAATAGAATATTTATTCAATCGCTAATGAAACAAATAGGCCAATGGCGTTTGCATCATACCGCCTACAAACACAATCCAAACGATGGTAATAGGAATAAAAACTTTCCAACCTAAACGCATAATTTGGTCATACCGATATCGTGGGAAAGTCGCCCTAAACCATAAAAAGAAAAATAGTAAGAAAACTACTTTAGAAAGTAACCATAAGAAACTATCAGGAATAAATGGTACTGGCGATAACCAACCACCTAAGAACATGAGCGCTGCCAACATTGACACTAAAATCATATTGGCATATTCAGCCAAGAAGAATACCGCAAATGCCATGCCAGAATATTCCACATGGAACCCTGCAACAATTTCAGATTCGCCTTCAGCTACGTCAAATGGTGCGCGGTTAGTTTCTGCTACAGCACTAATAAAATAAACAATAAACAATGGGAATAACGGCAAGAAATACCAATGCCAGAAACCACCAGCTTGTCCCATCACAATTTTGCCCAGATTCAATGAGTTCGCACACATTAATACACCTACTAGCGCAAAACCCATGGCAATTTCATAAGACACAATTTGTGCTGCAGAACGCAATGCGCCCAGAAAAGCATATTTTGAATTTGATGCCCAGCCAGCGATAATCACTCCATATACTGCTACTGACGTCATGGCTAGAATATATAGCAATCCTGCATCCACGTTTGCTAGCACCATATTCATATCAAAGGGAATAACCGCCCAAGCAGCAAAGGCTGGCGCAATGGCTAGAACCGGGCCTAGTAAAAATAACGTTTTATTCGAAGCCGTAGGTAGAATGATTTCTTTGAAAAGTAGCTTCAAGCCATCGGCAACTGGTTGTAATAAACCAAAATAACCAACGCGGTTTGGGCCTATACGCACCTGCATATAGCCAATCACTTTACGTTCAGCTAGCGTTAAATATGCCACAGCACCCATCAGTGGTGCAATTATTAATACAATTTTTATTAAGGTCCAGCCTGTAATTTGTACAGCTGGCCAGTAACTACCGAATAGATTTGCGAACCATTCCATTATGCACGTG
>JAYTHN010000084.1:0-6082 GCA_043732505.1 Methylotenera sp. | reverse complement strand
GCACTTCGTTAAACCAACGATACCAAACATGACTGTGTTCATTAACATTGCGCTTGAAATCATTTACTAGTTTGCCGCAATAAATGTGGTATCCCACCAATATAACCACTAGTGTTATTTTTGCATGTAGCCAGCCACCTGAAATGCCATATATCAGCCAAAGCCACAATCCAAAAGTTATCGCCAAAATAGCAAGTGGCAACATAAATCGAAATAACTTATGTTCCATTAACTTGAGCTGATTTAATGTTGCAACATCAGTCACCATGGCGTGATTAACAAATAGTCTAGGTAGATAAAATAGCCCAGCAAACCAGCTAGTCACAAAAATAATATGAAGCGCTTTTATCCATGACATTATGCAGCATGACCTTTATCATTAGGTTTAGAATTTGCGGCATTTTTGACATCTTGTTTTTTATTAACACCCAACTCTTTGTTTAGCATGACGTATAAAGCATCAAAGTCAATGTTACCAATAGTGCGCCTTAATAAATGGCCTTTTTTGTCAAAAATGTAAGTCGTAGGCGTAAGGTTAATGCCACCAAACTGATCTGTGATCTCAGATAGGCCATCAAGCATTACTGGGAAAGGCAGCCCTTTCTGTTTGGTATAATTTAATACTTGCGCTGGTGGGTCGTAAGGCATGGCTACTGCCACTATCTCAAAGCCTTTAGTGTTGTATTGTTTGTAGGCGTTGACTAACGCTGGCATTTCTTTAACGCAACCTGGACAATCGGTTGCCCAGAAATTGACAAGCACTACCTTTCCTTTTAAATCTGCCATGGCAATTTTTTTGCCTTCGATAGTGGTAAACGTCACGTTTGGTGCGACAGACTTATTGTTGAGCTGAAACGCTAAAAATGCCAATAAGCCCATAATAATGGCAGGTAGCAATGATTTTTTTAATAAAGTGTACATATTAGTAGTTTATCGTTTTCACGTGATTAGTCTAGTGTTAGTCAGGTATTGCAATTCATTCGCATAGTTTTAAACGTCATCATGTACTTTTGGCTGACCATTCACAGCAAACTATTATGAACAACCATGAAACTGTTACGCTAATTTGCTGGTCTTCACCATGATACAATCACATTTTTAACAGCAAAACCATTCATCAAATAAAGTAAATGAACGCACCTCTCCATAGCAATATTCTGTATGCAGAACCAAAACCTGCAACGCGCTTGCGCGAAATCCCTTACAACTACACCTCCTTTTCGGACCGCGAAATCGTCATTCGGTTTCTTGGAGAAGAAATTTGGAGCATTTTAAACGAATTGCGCGGTGAGCGCAAAACGGGCCGCTCTGCACGCATGTTGTTTGAAGTGTTGGGTGATCTATGGGTAGTCACGCGCAATCCTTATTTGCAGGACGACTTACTGGAAAATCCTAAACGTCGGAAAGCCTTAGTGGATGCACTACAACACCGTATCGCTGCGATTGATGAGCGCAGCGCAGGCAATGTTAAAGTGCTGAAGCTTGTGGTTGCTGGTCGCCAAGCCGTAATGAAGTTTGAAAATGACTTTAAGCAAACTGCTAATTTGCGTAAAAAGGCATTAGCCAAACTGGCCAAAATTACACGTAAAGATAATGTGCAGTTTGATGGCTTGGCACGCGTTTCACACGTGACGGACGCAACTGATTGGCGCGTAGAATACCCATTTGTGGTATTGAACCCAGATACGGAAAAGGAAATCGCTGCTTTAGTGCGTGCGTGTATCGAGTTAGGGCTTACTGTCATTCCTAGGGGCGGTGGTACTGGTTATACGGGTGGTGCGATTCCGCTTACACCAATGTCTGCGGTGATTAATACTGAAAAACTAGACCAACATACTGGCGTTAAAATGAGCACACTGCCAGGTGTTGCTCGCCAAGTAGCGACCATTGAATGTGGCGCTGGTGTAGTGACACGTCGCGCGATGGAAGCTGCTACCGAGGCAGGGCTAGAGTTTGCTTGCGACCCCACCAGTGCAGATGCAAGTTGTATTGGCGGTAACGTAGCCATGAATGCAGGCGGTAAAAAAGCCGTATTGTGGGGTACGGCGCTGGATAACCTTGCCTCATGGAGGATGGTCACACCTGATGCCGAATGGCTTGAGGTCGAGCGGCTAGACCATAATCTGGGCAAGATTCATGATATTGCAATCGCGCGCTTTAAAGTAAGCCGCTATGCAGAAGATATGAAAACCTTACTTGGTGAACCAGAGATTTTAGAAATCGCTGGCCCTAGCTTTCGTAAAGTGGGTTTGGGTAAGGACGTTACAGATAAATTCTTGAGTGGTTTACCTGGCATACAAAAAGAAGGTTGCGATGGTTTAATTACCTCTGCGACGTTTATTTTGCATCGTATGCCTAAACATGTGCGTACGGTTGTCCTGGAATTTTTTGGCAATGTGTCACATGCCGTGCCAGCCATTGTTGAGATTAAAGATTATTTAGATTCGACTGCTAAAAAAGAGCCATTAGTGTTAATGGCAGGCTTAGAACACATGGATGAGCGCTACATTAAGGCTGTTGGCTACGCCACTAAAGCTGCGCGTCAGCAACGTCCTAAAATGGTATTGATTACTGATATTGCGTCTGATGATGAAAATGCAGTGGGTGAGGCCGCCTCACACATCGTGCGTTTGTGTAACGCGCGTGATGGTGAAGGTTTCATCGCCGTTTCAGCTGAAGCGCGTAAAAAGTTTTGGTTAGATCGCGCACTTACCGCCGCCATCGCCAAACATACCAATGCGTTCAAAATTAATGAAGACGTGGTGATTCCATTACCGCGTTTAGGCGATTACTCAGACGGTATCGAACGCATCAATATTGAGCTTTCAATTGCGAACAAACTACAGCTTTTAGATGTTTTAGAAGTGTTTGTGCAAGGTGATTTGCCATTGCAAGCCGATGAAGACGGTAATGCTGATGCGCAAATGGTGCAATCTAAACAAGTAATTGCATTGCAGTTGTTGAGAGATCTACGCGCTAAATGGCGCATGATTTTGAATACATTAGATGAGCCAGTCAACGTGCTGGGTGACCTAGGCAAAGGTCTAAGTCAATATGAAAACGTATTCCGTGCTGTGCAATCTTACGATTTGCGCATCTCATGGAAGCGCGAACTTAAACGCCCAATGGCAGAGATTTTTGCGGGTCGAGAGTACCAAAAAATACTCAATCGTTGCGATGAAATCCATAAAGCTGTGCTAAAAGGCCGTGTATTTATTGCCTTGCACATGCACGCGGGTGATGGCAACGTACACACCAATATTCCAGTGAATTCAGACGATTACGAGATGATGAAAACGGCGCATGAAGCCGTTGCGCGCGTCATGGCTTTGGCTAAGAATCTTGATGGCGTAATTTCTGGTGAGCATGGTATCGGTATTACCAAGATGGAGTTTTTAGAAACTTCAACAATTGAAGCGTTTACAAAATACAAAAATAAAGTAGACCCTAACGGCCACTTTAATAAAGGTAAGTTGCTCGCTGGTTCAGGCTTAGAAAATGCTTATACACCAAGCTTTGGCTTGTTAGAGCAAGAATCTATCATCATGGAACAATCTGCCATTGGCGAGATTGCAGATTCAATTTCGGATTGTTTGCGTTGCGGTAAGTGTAAGCCTGTTTGTACTACGCACGTGCCTAGGGCGAACCTTTTATATTCACCACGCAATAAGATATTAGGTACATCACTGCTGATTGAGGCGTTCTTGTACGAAGAGCAAACGCGGCGTGGGATTTCACTTAAGCATTTTGACGAGTTTAATGATGTGGCAGACCATTGCACGGTGTGCCATAAATGCTTGAATCCATGCCCTGTGGATATTGACTTTGGCGATGTGTCTATCGCCATGCGTAACTTTTTGCGCGAACAAGGCAAAAAGCAATTTAACCCAGGTACGGCATTGGGTATGACCTTCTTGAATCTCAAAGATCCCGCAACCATCAAAGTCATGCGTACTTTTATGGTGACCATAGGCTATAGAGCACAAAATTTCGCGCATCTTTTGGCTAAAAAGTTTGGTCTGCTAAAAGATAAAATCAGGCCACCAGCCACAGTAGGAAAGCCGGAGATTAAAGCGCAGATCGTGCACTTCATTAATCGACCAATGCCGAAAAAAATGCCGACCAAAACTTCACGTGCGCTACTTGGTATTGAAGATAACAGCATGATTCCTGTCATCCGTAACCCACAAAAAGTGACGGAAGATTCAGAAGCCGTATTCTACTTCCCTGGTTGTGGTTCAGAGCGTTTGTTCTCAAACGTAGGCTTGGCAACGCAGGCGATGCTATATGAAGTAGGCGCAATTACTGTATTACCGCCTGGTTACTTGTGTTGCGGGTACCCACAAACTTCAAGCGGTAATCACGATAAAGGTCAGGAAATTACCACTGATAACCGTGTGTTATTCCACCGTGTAGCGAATACGCTTAATTATCTTGATATTAAAACGGTCATCGTCTCTTGTGGCACGTGTATGGATCAGCTGCAAAAATATGAGTTTGAGAAGATATTCCCAGGTTGCCGCTTGTTAGATATCCATGAGTATTTGATGGAAAAAGATATGAAGCTCAAAGGCATCACAGGTACGCGCTATATGTATCATGACCCATGTCATACGCCAATGAAGACCTATAAGCCACTAGAGGTGACCAACAAGCTCATGGGTCAAGATGTTCAGCTCAATGACCGTTGTTGCGGTGAAAGTGGTACGTTCGCTGTTGCCCGACCAGATATTGCTACTCAAGTAAAAATGCGTAAGCAGGAAGAGCTTGAAAAAGGCATGGGCAAAATGGGTTTAACGGTTGGGAATCCTGAAGAAAAAGTGAAGATTTTGACTTCATGCCCAAGTTGCTTGCAGGGATTATCTCGTTACGGGGAAGATACTGGGATTGAGGCAGATTATATTGTGGTGGAAATGGCGAAGCATATTCTTGGGGATAATTGGATGCAGGAATATGTTGAGAGAGTGAATAGGGGTGGGATTGAGAAGGTATTGTTGTAGTTTTAAAGATAAATCTTAAAAGAATATTTGAAAAATACCGATATATTGACAAATATAATTACCGACAACAAGCCTAATGTAATACTAAATTCATTTAGTTACTTCAGAGCTATTGCAATTATATTGACTGTTGCAGATCATAGTTTTGAGTTGATGGCAGTTAACAAAAACACCCAATTAGAGAAATTGCTATTTAGCCTAATGGATGGAGGAAGTGCTTTATTTGTTTTTATATCGGGATTTCTTTTTTATCATGTTTTTTATAAAAAATACAATTTCATTAAATTTGTTAAACATAAATTCATAAAAATATTTATACCCTACCTAGTAATAGGTATTCCAATTTCATTATTCTATGTCTTGAAATAAAAAACTTGGTAATCAGGATTTTTTTTACCAGATGGCATCGGCATTTTTAATACTTATACAGAGCCATTATTTTGGTAAATTGTAACGGGAAAAATGCTAGGTCCTTATTGGTATATCTCTTTTATCATGTTGATGTTTTATACTTTCAGCACTTCATATTTGGTTCATTGAGCTTAGTGTAAAAAATCAACTTGTCATTACTTTAATTTTTATAGTGATGGCAACTATCGTACATAAGCCTGCTTTTGATCAACCCTTTACTTTTCCTTTAATTATTTACTACACCCCATTTTATTTAATAGGCATAATGTGCTTGATAAGTAAAGAAAGTATTTATTCTGCATTAAAAGGTAAGGAGTATTTCTTAGTTTTAGTATTAATAATCTTTGCTTATGGAGAGAGCTTTGTTGGAAGTTCCGGAAACTTTACAAGAGATTTTTTCTTATTTAATCATCTGAATTTAATATTATTTCAAAATTTTATGCTGGTTCAGAAAATTATACTAAGCATATTTTTTCTCATATATTTATATCGATTTGAACATAAAACTTTATAAGTTTAAAAGTGGTAGCAAATACTAGTTTTGCAATCTATTTTTTACATATTTTTATTATTCTGGCCATTAACAAGTTAAATTTACAATCATTATTTGATAACTCATGGATAAGATTCTTACTCTTAGTTTTGTTAAATGTCAGTATTTGTACTTTTTT
>JAYTHN010000083.1:0-1763 GCA_043732505.1 Methylotenera sp. | reverse complement strand
CTTGGTCAAGAAGTTTTTAAGAAAAATCTTACAATATATTTACAAATTTAAGTGCGATTTTGCTTGCAAATTTGGCAATCAATACTGGCATTGGCTTGCAACTATGTAGACAATAAAAATCACTATGCTCGGCTCAAAAAAAATTGTGCGAAAATAGCAACATGACGCGCACTGTTTACACTATTTTGCTTTATTTAATCATGCCATTCACGCCACTAAAATTATGGTGGCGTGGGCGCAAGCAACCCGAATATTTACAACATTGGCATGAGCGTTATGGTTTTTACGCTAAAAATAATCTGCACTTAACTGAGATAAGCAAAACCAACATAAGTACAATTATGATAATCGAACCAGTGATTTGGTTGCATTGTGTTTCAGTAGGTGAAACGCGCGCGGCAGCGCCTTTAGTGAAAGCATTGTTGCAACAATATCCTCAACACCAAATTTTATTGACGCATACAACACCCACTGGCCGGGCTACCAGTGAGCAACTATTTGGCAATACCATCAGTAGTGTTTATCTACCATACGATGTGCCGTTTGCCGTAAAGCGTTTTTTAAACCACTTTAAGCCCGCTATTGGTATTTTGATAGAAACCGAACTTTGGTTTAATTTGATTGATGGTTGTAAGCAGAAAAATATTCCAATCTTATTAGTAAATGCGCGGTTATCAGAAAAATCCGCCATTGGTTATGCCAAATTAGGGCGTTTAGTGAACGAAGGCTTACAAAATTTATCTGCTATCGCAGCGCAAACGCCAGAAGATGCCGCGCGTTTACAAAAACTTGGTGCAAATCATTTAACTGTCACTGGTAATTTAAAGTTTGATGTACAGCCTCCTCAAGAAGCTTTTGTAAAAGGCGAACATCTGCGGGCTTTAATCGATGTAAATCGTAGAGTGTTGCTTGCTGCCAGCACCCGCGACGGCGAAGAGGCGATTATTTTAGATGCAGCAGCAAGTATTGCTGACTTAATCACCATTATTGTCCCGCGCCATCCACAGCGCTTTAACGATGTAGAGGCGCTTTTGCAACAGCGCGGCTTAAACTATCAAAAGCGTTCAAACTTAAATACTAATCACTCAGATACTAAGCTAGATGAGCACACTCAATATATTCTAGGCGACAGCATGGGTGAGCTTTTTACCTATTATGCAGCTTGTGACGTGGCGTTAATTGGTGGCAGTTTATTACCATTTGGCGGGCAAAATTTGATTGAAGCCGCAGTGATGGGTAAACCCGTTTTAATCGGCCCACATACCTATAATTTTACCGATGTTACCAAAACTGCTGTACTTGCTGGCGCAGCACTACAACTTCAAAAGACTGATGAGTTGCGTGAGAAAATTGAGTATTTGTTCAAAAGCACACTAGTACGTGAGCAAATGGGCGAGGCTGGTTTCAGTTTCACTCATACATCCATGGGCGCTACTGCAAAGGTGATGAATTTAATATCTATACATTTAACAGCACCATAAAATTTAAGCATTTAAAGCCTTTTTTAGTTGCAGTCTATTTTTAAAAATGGGCAACCAGTTCAAATTAAAAATGGGCTTGCACACTTAGGTTTCGGCATTACACTGGGCTGCCAATAATCTTTATTATCAAACGCTAAATGTATAGTGTGCTCATTCAATACTTGCAAATTCTCTAGCAGAACAGAACAGTAAGGTACTGCAAGTTTACGTTTAGCTAATATTTTAAGCGTGCTATCCAGCAGAATAAATTCAATCGCTTCTTCAAAAGGGCAATCCCAATCG
>JAYTHN010000082.1:0-6154 GCA_043732505.1 Methylotenera sp. | reverse complement strand
ATTAATAACTAATAATAACAGCGTAAAGGAGAGTAAAAATGACGGACCCTAAACACTTTGACCTTGCAGATATAGACCGCTGGTTAACGGATAACAATGTTACCGAAATTGAATGCTTAGTTCCTGATTTGACGGGGTAGCGCGCGGGAAAATCTTACCGCGTGAAAAATTTTCTACCGAGCGTGCGATGCGATTGCCAGAAGCGATTCTTGGTGTAACCGTTACGGGTGAGTCGCCAGAGGGTCATGCAAACTATGACCGCGTGATGGGTTTTACTGACAAAGACATGGTGCTAGTACCAGACTCGACTACGCTTAGTTTGGTGCCATGGGCAACTGACCCGACTGCGCAAGTGATTATGGATTGCGTAGGCCATGATGGTAAGCCTATTGACTTTGCGCCACGTAATATGTTGCGCCGCGTGGCTAATTTATATAAAGACTTGGGTTGGACGCCGATCGTAGCGCCAGAGTTAGAGTTTTATTTGATTGCTCGTGACCCTGATCCTGATTTGCCACTAACACCACCTATCGGCCGCAGTGGCCGCAAAGAAACCAGCCGTCAGTTATATAGTATTGATGCGGTAAATGAATTTAACCCTTTGTTTGAAGACATTTACGATTACTGTGAAGTCATGGGTTTAGAGCTAGATACGCTGATTCACGAGTTTGGCGCGGGGCAAATGGAGATTAACTTTTTGCACGATGAGCCGATGATTTTGGCGGATAAAACGTTCTTATTTAAGCGGGTGTTGCGCGAAGCTGCCATGCACCATGATATGTACGCAATGTTTATGGCAAAACCGATGCAACACGAGCCAGGCTCAGCCATGCATATTCACCAAAGTGTGATTGACAGTAAAACGGGTCATAACATTTTTAGTAAACCTGATGGTAGCGCTTCACCATTGTTCTTTCATTACATTGCTGGTCTACAAAAATATCTGCCAGCAGCTATGTCTTTTTTAGCGCCCTATGTGAACTCTTATCGCCGCATCGTGCGCGATGGTGCAGCGCCGATTAATATTGAATGGGGCTACGATAACCGTACTGTGGGTATTCGGGTGCCGATTTCCGACCCTGCTGGGCGACGTATTGAAAATCGTGTAGTCGGTGCGTATGCAAATCCATATTTAGCCATGCCGGTTACACTGGCTTGCGGTTACTTAGGTATTGTAGAGAAATTACAGCCAACAGCCGTCACGACTGGTAGTGCATATGCCTCGGATTATCAATTTCCGCGTGGTCTTTCTGAAGCTTTACGCGAATTGGAAAATGCCAAAGTGTTGCACGAGGTATTAGGTAAAAATTTCGTGGATGTGTATTTAGCTGTAAAAGAAACAGAGCATGATGAGTTTATGCGTGTCATAAGCCCATGGGAGCGTGAGCATCTTTTGATGCATGTTTAAGGTTGCCTTAAACAAGTAATTGAGTTGAATACTGAGAATTGAGAACGACATGACTTTAAATGCAGCAACGAGTAATACCAGCAATATACAAGCAATCGATTCAGCGCATTACATGCACCCTTTTACCGACCATAAAAGCTTGGCAGCCAAGGGTGCGCGCATTATTACTAAAGCTGATGGTATTTATATTTGGGACTCACAGGGTGAAAAGATTCTAGATGCGATGTCAGGTTTATGGTGTGTGAATGTCGGGTATGGCCAAAAATCCTTAGTAGAAGCTGCCGCGACTCAGATGCAAGAGTTACCTTACTATAATAGTTTTTTTCAAACCACCAATGTACCTGCAGTAAAACTCGCTGAGCGTATTGTGAAACTGGCTGGAGATAACTACAGCCATGTTTTTTTTAGTAGCTCAGGCTCAGAGTCCAATGACACTAACATTCGTATGGTGCGACATTATTGGGCAACGCTAGGCCAGCCCGAGCGCAAGGTGATTATCAGTCGTAATAATGCTTATCATGGCTCAACCATGGCAGGCGCGTCACTTGGTGGTATGGGGGGTATGCATGCGCAAGGTGGTTTACCGATTCCAGATATCGTCCATATAGAACAGCCTTATCATTACGGGCTTGCGCCAACGGAAAACAAAGATGCTTTTGGCATTAGAGCGGCATCATGGTTGGAAGATAAAATCCTAGAAGTAGGTGCAGATAAAGTTGCTGCGTTTATCGGCGAGCCAGTGCAAGGTGCGGGTGGCGTCATTATTCCACCTAAAACTTATTGGCCAGAGATTCAAAGAATCTGTGATAAATACGGTATTTTGCTAATTTGCGATGAAGTGATTTGCGGCTTCGGGCGTTTAGGTAAATGGTTCGGTTCACAACTATTAGGCTGTCAACCTGATTTAATGACCTTTGCCAAAGGCGTGACTTCTGGCTACATTCCGCTTGGCGGTGTGGTGATTGGTAAGCGCGTAGCAAAAGTGCTGATTGAGCAGGGTGGTGACTTTAACCATGGCTACACTTATTCAGGCCACCCAGTTGCGTGTGCCGTAGCCTTAGCAAATATTGATATTCTTGAAAAAGAAGGATTAGTAGACCGTGTACTGAATGAAACAGGGCCATATTTAGCACAAAAATTTGCAGAGTTAGGTCATCATCCATTAGTGGGAGGTGCTGATACTTGTGGTTTAGTAGCCGCTTTTGCTTTAATGCAAGATAAGGAACATCACATAGCCTTTGATGAATCTCTAGAAGTAGGAATGATGTGCAGAAACCATTGCTTTGCGAATGGGTTAATCATGCGGGCTGTGGGTGACCGTATGATTATTGCCCCGCCATTGGTCATCACTAAAGTACAAATTGACGACATGATCGCGCTCATATTGAAGTGCTTAGATGCCACATTCAAAGAATTGCAAACACATGGGTTAATGGGTAAAGAATTACTTAAGATGAATGCGGCTTAAGTAAGCTTTTAATTACTATTTTTTGAAATTGTAATTAAAGACATTTGAGTTTTTAACATGATAAAATTATTTCAACTCTGTGTTGATTGTCTTGGTTTAACTCTTATGTAAGCTAGTCATCGCTTACTCATGATGCATAAGAGAACAGTAAGGTTTGTATTGTTTGGTTTGACCAGTAAACGATAGATTTTTATTGCATTACTTTTAGTGACTATTTAGGAGAAAATTTGATGAAATCGACCTTTAATAAACTTGTTCTGAGTGTGCTGGTTGGCTTGGCTTGGCTGTAGGTGTGGGTGCTGTAGCGACAAGCTACGCAAAAGAAGAAGAAAAAGTGCTTAATATTTATAACTGGTCTGATTATATCGCCCCAGATACCCTTGCCAATTTTGAAAAAGAAACAGGCATTAAAGTACGTTACGATGTATTTGATTCTAATGAAATTTTACATGCTAAGTTGGTCGCAAGAAAAACGGGTTACGACATTGTCGTACCATCATCAAACTGGGCAAAAATTCAAATTGATGGTGGTTTATTTCAAAAATTAGATAGAAAACAACTCACAAACTGGGGTAATTTAGACACAGGTATTCTCGCGCAAATGGCTAAGGTAGACCCAGGTAATGCTTACTTGGTCGATTGGATGTGGAGCTACAATACGGTGGGTATTAACGTTGATAAAGTGAAAAAAGCGTCAGGCACTACCCCTATGCCAGATAATGCTTGGGAGCTTGTCTTTAACCCTAAATATACGAATAAGTTAAAGTCTTGTGGCCTCACTTATCTTGATACCCCAGGGGATGTTTTTTCAGCGGCCTTACGTTATTTAGGTAAGCCTGCTTACAGCACCAATGCGGCAGATTATAAAGTGGCATTTGATATGCTTAAAAAAGTGCGATCAGATATTAAGAAATTTAACTCTGGCGGCCAGATTGATGATTTAGCGCGTGGCAACGTCTGTGTTGCATTAGGCTGGGCGGGTGACTTTAATTTAGCACGCAAACGCTCAGTTGAGAACAAGTTATCACAAAACATCGTAGCGCTAGTGCCTAAAACGGGCGGTATTACCTTTATGGATACCATGGCGATTCCTGCTGATGCAACACATCCAAGTAATGCACTTAAGTTTATGAATTATGTAATGCGTCCTCAAGTAGTTGCGGCTATCACTAATACCGTGACTTATGCTAACCCAAATAAGGCTGCAACACCTTTTGTAGATGCGGAAATAAGAAATAATAAATCAATTTTCTTATCAGATGCTGATATCGCCAACTTAGTCCCGCCTGAAGCCTTAGATAATAATTCGCGTCGTACCATGACACGTTTATTTACACGCTTTAAAACAGGTTTGTAATGATTAGAAAAGCTAAAAACTAAACAACCAATAGCTTGCTTATTTAAAGGTCTTATTTAACAAGACTTTATTTAAAAAGTCTTTAATTAAAAAGATTTTATTGAAACAAATTGATTAATAAAGTCATTTTAGAAAAGCAGGCGATTGGTCGTAATCAAAGCATTACTTGAGAATCACTTATAAATAGGGGTATTTATGGCGATAGCACCGAAGGCTTTTACGGTACGTGAAGACTTACTGCGCGTTGATGGACTAACCAAAATTTACGATGGTCCTGTAAAAGCCTTAGATAACGTTTCTTTAACTGTGGCGACGGGTGAGATTTTCGCATTACTAGGCGGCTCTGGTTGCGGAAAATCTACCTTACTGCGTATGCTGGCTGGATTTGAAATCCCTACAAAAGGTAAGATTTTCCTCGCAGGTGAAGATATTGCTAACCTACCCCCTTATAAGCGCCCAATTAATATGATGTTTCAGTCCTATGCGCTTTTTCCGCACTTAAGTGTTTGGGAAAACATTGTATTTGGCCTAAAGCGCGATGGCATGCCAGCCACTGAAATTGACGCGCGGGTAGATAAAATGCTAGGACTCGTGCAGTTGTGCAAATATGCAAAACGTAAGCCGCATCAGCTTTCTGGCGGTCAGCAGCAACGTGTTGCTTTGGCTCGGAGTTTGGCAAAACGGCCTAAACTCTCATTACTCGATGAACCGTTAGGTGCACTCGACAAAAAGTTACGCGAAACTACACAGCTCAAACTCATTAATATTATTGAAGAAGTTGGCGTAACCTGTGTGCTGGTAACCCATGCCCAAGAAGAAGCCATGAGCATGGCATCATGCATCGCTGTGATGAGCGAAGTTTTTTTACAAGTAGGCTCACCAGATGAAGTATACGAAATGCCAAATAGTCGACAAGTGGCTGATTTTATTGGTAACGTTAATATGTTTGATGGCATCATAGAGGAAGATGAATCAGACCACGTGACGATACGCTGCGAAGAATGCATGCATTATGTTGGTCAAGGCATTAGTGGTAATTCAGGGATGAGTGTTGGCGTGGCGTTACGCCCAGAAAAAATCCTGCTGACTAAAGATAAACCAGAAGACGAGTATAACTGGTGTGAAGGTGAAGTGATTGAGATCGTGTATTTTGGTGCGCACACAACTTATCACCTCGAGCTAAATAGTGGCAAAGTCATTAAAGCGCAAGAGCTAAATAGTACGCGCGATTTAAGTTGTGGCTTAACCTGAGGCGACCGTGCTTACGCGCGGTGGAGCGACCTTGCAAGGGTAGTGCTAACTCAATAAAGGGGCATGTAATGGCTAATAAAAATAATTACTTGCAGCGTTTTTTTGATGGTCGACATGTAGTCATTGGTATACCTTACCTTTGGTTTTTGATGGTAGCGCTAGTACCTTTGCTGATTTTGCTTAAAATAAGCTTGTCCGAAATGGAGTCCACTTCAGTCTCCAGCATGCTAGATTGGACGCATGGCTGGCCGACGATTAAGTTGAATTTTGCAAATTATAGTTTTCTTGCTACCGATGAGCTGTACTACAAAACCTACTTATCCTCGCTCAAATATGCACTGATGACCACAGCAATTTGTTTGGTTATAGGCTACCCATTTGCATACTTTATGGCACGTAGCCCTAAGCATTTGCAGCCTACATTATTGATGCTCATTATGTTGCCGTTTTGGACTTCATTTTTGCTACGTATTTATGCTTGGAAAACCTTGCTGGTAAACAATGGCGTAATCAATAATGTGTTAATCAGCTTGCATGTGATCAATGAGCCAATTGCTATGATGAATACGCCATTTTCATTAATGGTTGGTATGGTCTACTCTTACTTACCCTTTATGATATTGCCGCTATATGCCAATTTATCTAAGCTGGATTTACGTTATTTAGAAGC
>JAYTHN010000081.1:0-1769 GCA_043732505.1 Methylotenera sp. | reverse complement strand
CAATTTGCTCGGGTGAGTCGCCTTGTCTTAAACAATACATCACTACCTGCCATAGTTCATTGCCAACCTGTAGCCGTCGCTCTACCCTTGGCTTTGTGGATAAAGACTCCGCTCGACCTTGAGCCAATACTGCACGATACATCCCTGCAATGGCAGGACGACCACGTCTAGGCGGTGCTTTAGCTTTAATCCAACCATTACGGTGAAACTCACGGCTAATCGTCGAAATAGACCGACCCAAACCAATCCCGATTCAGCTAGGCTTAAACCCTAATGTTAACTGCGCTTGTATAACACTACGTTCTTAAATACTTAATTGTTTGTAAATTCCCATGCAACATTTTCCTTCGAAAAATGTTGCAATTCAAATTTGAGCGCCCCTTCAATATCAACCTGATGGGAAGGATCTATCGTGACTAGAACTTATGAGCTACAGTGCTTCTTGCCCTATACTCACACTTTCAGCAGTTACCCATTAATACTAGCTAATTAATTAAAAATTAAGACCCTTTAAAGTTTATGAAACTATCATCAATTACTCCAGACAAAAGTGGGCTCATTTGCGGCTTTTTATTTTCTCCCGACGCGGCAGGTAAAGCACTAGAAGCGCATGAGGCTATGGCGTGGTTAAATCAACTTCCAAATAACAAGCAGGAATTTATTTGGCTACACTTTAATTTAGTACCCGCCAATACAGAAAAGTGGATGCGCTCCAATCTAAGTTTACCAGAGGAGTTTTTTGAAACACTGAGCGATGGCTCACGCTCAACCAGAATTGAAGATACTGCAGACAATTTAATCGCTGTTATCAATGATGTTGCATTTAAATTTTCATTCGATCCATCAGAGATTGCAACCTTATGGATGAGTGTTAACCAACGCGCAGTCATCAGCGCGCGCAGTCATCCTTTACGCTCGATTGACCAATTAAGAGTTGCGGTAAAAGCTGGCGAGAGTTTTAATTCATCAACTTCTTTACTCACTCACCTAATGCACGATCAAGGCGAGGTACTCGTAAAAATCGTGCGTGATGCTACGTTACAAGTAGATAAAATTGAAGACGAGCTATTAATCGGATCATTACAAGAAAAGCGCGCAGAGCTAGGTAAATTAAGACGTGTATTAGTGCGATTACAACGTTTATTAGCGCCTGAACCTGCAGCATTATTTCGTTTTTTACATCAACCCCCTGCTTGGATTAATGAATACGATATTGATGAATTAAGACAATCTACGGAGGAGTTTGCTTTGGTCATTACTGACCTCACAGCATTACAAGAGCGTATTAAATTACTACAAGAAGAAATGGCCGCACAAGTAAGCGAACAGACGAATCGTAGCTTATTTACGCTTACTATTGTGACAGTATTGGCACTGCCAATTAACATTATCGCAGGCTTACTTGGCATGAACGTCGGCGGCATACCATTAGCACAAAGTCCTGAGGGATTTTTAACGATTGTATGTATTGTGGTAACTTTTACTGCGATTGCTGGCTGGTGGGCATTTCGCAAAAAACAAGAGTAAATCATAGGGGCAAATACTCATTATCAAAGAATCGGGTTAAACTACAAACTTAACATTCTAGGTCTACTGCCATGTCATTTAAAACAACTCGATTAGTCTCAGGTTGTATTTTTTTATTACTTAGCAGTGTCATATTAATCGCTTGCGACCAAGCTAAAGATTTTCCTGAAGCAGGTAACAAACAATCCAAAGCGCAACAGAATAATCATATTTCTAAAGAAATAGAGCCTATTAAAAAGTCT
>JAYTHN010000080.1:0-1777 GCA_043732505.1 Methylotenera sp. | reverse complement strand
GCGATGTGAAGAGCACGGTACGACAATTAAACGCTTTTGATACTAGTAAGATTGACCTAAAAGATGCTGCAGCACGAGTGCTTAGATTACCTGGCGTGGCTGATAAAACATTCTTGATTACAATTGGTGATCGGTCTGTTACAGGCTTGGTAGCGCGTGAGCAGATGGTCGGCCCTTGGCAAATACCTGTAGCAGATGTTGCAGTGACACTTGCAGGTTATGAAACCTACCAAGGTGAAGCATTTGCCATTGGCGAGAAAGCACCACTTGCATTAGTTAATGCGCCCGCTTCAGGTCGTATGGCGATTGGTGAGGCGATTACTAATATCGCAGCTTGTTTAATTAATGACTTATGCGACTTAAAACTATCAGCTAATTGGATGGCGCCAGCAGGACATGCAGGTGAAGATGCTGCGATGTTTGAAACAGTAAAAGCTGTTGGTATGGAATTATGCCCAGCACTTGGGGTGAGCATTCCAGTGGGCAAAGATTCAATGAGCATGAAGACGGTATGGAATGATGGTGACACTAATAAATCTGTGACTTCGCCAATTTCATTAGTAGTCACCGCTTTTGCTACCACGCCAGATGCGCGTAAAACATTAACGCCACAACTTAAAACTGACGTTGCTACCAAATTGATTTTAATCGACTTAGGCGCAGGCAAAAACCGCATGGGCGGTTCAAGCTTGGCGCAGGTTTATGGCGCAGTGGGTGATGTGGCGCCAGATGTTGACGATGCAAGCCAACTTAAGCATTTCTTTAGTATTATTCAGCAACTAAACAAAGCTGGGAAAATCCATGCTTACCATGACCGTTCTGATGGCGGCTTATTTACCACTTTGGTTGAAATGAGTTTTGCTGGTCACTGTGGGTTGAATGTAGATATCTTCAGCTTGTGTGGGGATATCGTTAGCGCACTTTACAACGAAGAACTCGGCGCAGTGATACAAGTGGCAGCAAACGAAGCTGAGGCGATTGCAGCACAGTTCAATGGCTTAGCTTTTGTTATTGCTGATGTTGTGGCTGGCAATCAAATTCAAATCGCTCAACATGATAAAACGGTATTCAGCGATACACGTACTAATCTGCATCGTATGTGGTCTGAAACTACTTATCAAATCCAAAAGCTGCGTGATAACCCAGTGTGCGCCCAACAAGAATACGACCGTATTCTGGATGAAGCAAACCCAGGATTGTCAATAAAGCTTACTTATGCATCTGAAGAAAATGTTGCGGCACCTTATATTGCGACTGGCGCTCGCCCGAAAATGGCAATATTGCGTGAGCAGGGCGTAAATGGTCATGTAGAAATGGCGGTATCGTTCGACCGTGCAGGTTTTGCGACTTACGATGTGCATATGAGCGACATTATTAGCGGACGCGTATCGCTTAAAGATTTTGCAGGTTTCGTGGCTTGCGGCGGTTTCTCTTACGGCGATGTACTTGGCGCGGGTGAAGGTTGGGCTAAGTCTATTTTATTCAACGCACGTGCTCACGACGAGTTCTCAGCGTTCTTTGAAAGACAAGATAGCTTTGCACTAGGCGTTTGTAACGGTTGCCAAATGATGAGCAACCTGCGTGCGTTGATACCAGGTGCGGCATATTGGCCACATTTTGTACGTAATAAGTCTGAACAATTTGAAGCTAGGCTGGCAATGGTAGAGATTTTAGAGTCGCCATCACTGTTCTTTAATGGCATGGTGGGTAGCAAAATGCCAATTGCAGTGGCACATGGTGAAGGTTATGCGGAATTTTCTCAGAAAAATGCGGTCAA
>JAYTHN010000079.1:0-6250 GCA_043732505.1 Methylotenera sp. | reverse complement strand
CGCAAATGAGTTAAATTTATTCAATATACAAATTGATTTAGTTTTGTCAGATGTAGAATCAAAAACAACTTCAGAGAAAATACAATTAGTGTCTACTGTTGATAAATTAGATGGGATTAACGGCAGTAAAGATATTAACTCCAATCACTTGGACGCATTATCAGATTTAAAAATCCAACATAAAAAAAGCCTGAAACAAACCGTTTCACATCTGAAATCTGCCAACAATAAAATAACTACCACTGATGGCGCACCCTCTGGATTAAATAGCTCGTTTAATTTTAATAATTATGTCACTGGTCGCGCTAACCAATTGGCTCGTGCTGCCGCCATACAAGTCGCTGAAAATCCAGGAACTGCCTATAACCCTTTGTTTATTTATGGGGGCGTAGGCTTGGGGAAAACACATTTATTACAGGCGATTGGTAATGAGTTAAAGTTACATAATCCAGATGCAAAAATTCGCTATCTGCATGCTGAGCGTTATGTAACTGATGTAGTAAAAGCTTATGAACATAAAGCATTTGATGAATTTAAACGCCAATATCATTCATTAGATTTATTGTTGATTGATGATATTCAGTTTTTCGCTAAGAAGAATCGTACGCAAGAAGAGTTCTTTTATGCGTTTAATGCCCTAATTGAAGCAAAAAAACAAATTGTTATTTCTTGTGACACTTATCCAAAAGAAATTATTGATGTAGATGAGCGCCTCAGAACACGCTTTAGCTGGGGTTTAACGGTTGCGGTAGAGCCACCAGAGTTAGAAATGCGTGTAGCAATATTACTCAAGAAAGCAGAAGCAGTAAATTTAACCTTGCCGGAAGATGTTGCGTTTTTTATTGCTAAACAAATACGGTCCAGCGTGCGTGAGCTTGAAGGTGCGCTGAATCGTATTATTGCGATGGCTAAGTTTACTGGCCATGCTATTGATGTGCATTTAGCAAAAGATGCCTTACGTGATTTAATTGCAGTACGCGGTAGACAAATCACCATGGAAAATATTCAAAAAACCGTGGCTGATTATTACAAAATTAAAGTAGCAGAAATGTATAGCAAAAAGCGTACCCGTAATTTTGCTAGGCCGCGCCAAATTGCCATGGCTTTATCGCGTGAGCTAACGAATCATAGCTTTCCTGAAATAGGGGAAGCTTTTGGTGGCAGACATCACACAACGGTAATGCACGCGTGTGACGAGGTAGATTTATTAAGACAAAACGACGCCACTTACACAAGAGATATTGGGTTTCTAATACAAGTTATTAGGGATTGAGTTTGATACCTAATTAATAAAAAATATTTATTGTCAGTTGTTTGAAGTGTAATTAAAGATTAGTTAATGTAATCACAGTACTACCTATAAACTACACTAATCATATGGATTAGTTGTGGATAAAATTAGCATAAGGTTGCGTATTTGAAAATTTAATATTTTTCTCAACAATTAGCCCACAGTAGAATATTGCATTGCCAAGTTTGAATTATTAGATTTAAGATACTGATTTATAATTAAAATTGTTAGTTATCCACAAAAAAAAGCAACATTATTATTGTTATTATTTATATATATATTATTTGGGTTATAAAGATGAATATACAAATTAACCGTGAAACATTATTAAAACCATTAACAGCAGTAAGTAGTATTGTTGAAAAAAGACATACATTGCCAATACTTTCTAATTTGTTGTTAGAAGCAAAACAAAACAAAATTCATCTAACCGCGACAGATTTAGAAATGCAAATTTCATTATCTGTAGATAGTGCTTCAAGTAGCGGATTTTCAACCACAATCTCAGCTAAAAAATTACTAGATATCTGCCGCTCATTGCCTGATAGCTCTGAAATCAATATGGAGACAAATGATAGCCGAGTAATCTTGAAAGCCGGAAAAAGCCGTTTTAATTTACAAACTCTGCCAGCTGCTGATTATCCTGTAATGTCAAAAACTCAGGGTGAAAGAACCTTAGTCACTATAGGGCAGCAGCAACTTAAAGAGTTGTTAAAACAAGTTGAGTTTGCAATGGCTCAACAAGATATTCGTTATTATTTAAATGGTTTATTGTTTGAAGTATCTGGAAACCATTTAAATATTGTCGGTACAGATGGTCATAGATTAAGCTTTACTTCAACCGAATTAAAAGAAAGTTATGATAAACAAGATATTATCTTGCCTCGTAAAACAGTTATTGAATTAATTAAATTGTTAAATGATAGTGAAGAGGATGTGCAAGTAGAGATATCTAGTAATCAAGTTAATTTTAGTTTTGATAGTTTTAGATTAATTTCAAAAGTAATTGATGGTAAATTTCCAGATTACAACCGTGTGATTCCAACAGGTCATCAAAACACATTTACTACAGATAGGGTAGGTATTTTGTTAGCTATGCAACGAGCTTCGATTTTATCAAATGAAAAATACCGTGGTATACGTATGGTACTTAGCAATAATAATCTAAAGTTAATTAGCACGAATAGTGATCTAGAAGAAGCTGAAGAAGAATTAGAAGTAAGTTACAGCGGCGATACTTTGGATATTGGCTTTAACGTTACTTATTTAATTGATGTGTTAAACAATACCAACAGCGAACAAGCAACTTTTTCATTTGCTGATGCAAATAGCAGTTGCTTAATTACCGTTCCTAATAATGTGGATTACAAATATGTTGTAATGCCAATGCGCATATAAATAGTATATCTAATTTAAATGCAATGTTTCACGTGAAACTATTATTAAATAAGCATTAAGTATCAATTACATAAAGAAAATAAGCATGGCTGAAAATAAACCAGTAGTACCTGAATACGATTCATCTAGTATTAAAATTCTTGAAGGCTTAGATGCAGTACGTAAGCGTCCAGGTATGTACATTGGTGATACTTCCGATGGTTCTGGTTTGCACCATATGGTATTTGAAGTGTTAGATAACGCAATTGATGAAGCGTTAGCAGGGTATTGTAATGATATTAAAGTGACCATTCACTTAGATAATTCAATTAGTGTGACTGATAACGGCCGTGGCATTCCTACGGATATTAAATATGATGATATTAAAGCAGTAAAGCGCTCAGCCGCAGAAATTGTGATGACCGAACTACATGCAGGTGGTAAGTTTGATCAAAACTCTTATAAGGTTTCTGGTGGCTTGCATGGTGTAGGTGTTTCTGTAGTTAATGCATTATCTGATTGGTTAAGATTAAAAATCTATCGCAATGGCGAAGTGCATCAAATGGAATTTCAACGCGGGGTTGCAATGGCACCGCTTGCGTTGACAGGAAAAACTGAAAAACGCGGTACAGAAGTACACTTTTTAGCTTCAGTTGAAACCTTTGTTTTAGTTGAGTATCACTTTGAAATTTTAGCGAAACGAATTCGTGAATTATCTTTTTTGAATAATGGCGTAAAAATTGAGTTAGTTGATCAACGTAATGACAGAAGTGAAAATTTTGCTTACTCAGGCGGCATTAAAGGCTTTGTGGAATACATGAACCGTACAAAAACGGTACTACACCCAAAAACTTTTTACGCAATGGGCGAAAAAGATGGCATGACCATTGAGGTGGCCATGCAATGGAATGACAGTTATTCTGAAACCGTACAATGTTTTACCAATAATATACCGCAGCGCGATGGTGGAACGCATTTAACTGGCTTACGTACTGCGATGACGCGTACCTTAAATCAATACATCGAACAAACAGAAATGGCTAAAAAAGCCAAGGTAGAAACAATGGGTGACGATATGCGTGAAGGTATTTGCTGCGTATTATCAGTGAAAGTACCAGATCCAAAATTCTCATCACAAACTAAAGATAAATTGGTATCAAGTGAAGTACAGCCAGTGGTTTCTGAAGTGGTTTCAGCTAAATTAGCTGAGTTCTTACAAGAAAACCCAGTTGATGCCAAAATCATCGTTGGTAAAATTGTAGATGCCGCCCGTGCGCGAGAAGCGGCCCGTAAAGCGCGTGAAATTACACGCCGTAAAGGCGTAATGGATACCATGGGCTTGCCCGGTAAGTTAGCGGATTGCCAAGAACGTGACCCTGCAAAATGTGAAATTTACTTAGTCGAAGGTGACTCTGCTGGTGGCTCAGCCAAACAAGGCCGAGATCGTAAATTTCAGGCAATTTTGCCGTTAAAAGGTAAGATTTTAAACGTAGAAAAAGCACGCTTTGATAAATTAATCGGCTCCCAAGAGATTGCCACACTGATTACTGCGTTAGGTACCAGCATAGGCAAGGCAGATTTTAATGCAGAAAAATTACGCTACCACCGCATTATCATCATGACCGATGCTGACGTCGATGGTGCACATATTCGTACTTTGCTACTTACATTTTTCTATCGCCAAATGACAGAGTTAGTTGAGCGTGGTCACATTTACATTGCGCAACCACCGCTTTATAAAGTCAAACAAGGTAAAGATGAGCGCTATTTAAAAGATCAACAAGAGCTAGACCAATACCTATTGCAATCAGCCCTTAAGGGCGCAGAGTTAACCACTAAAACACATGGTGAAATGATCACTGGTGCACCATTAACAGAAATCGCTAAGCAAATGGTGCTTACAGAAGCTGTAATACGCCGCATTGCCTCACATTATGATGAAAGCGTACTACGCGCCATGCAAGACTTAGGCAAGTTAAGCTTGGGCACTAAAGAAACAACAGAATCCGCAGCTAAAAAATTACGTCCGATATTAGGCGCAATCGGCTCAGAAGTCATTGTTGGGTTTGATCAAGAAACCAGCGAATATAGTTTAGAAATCAATAAATTCGTACATGGCAACTTGCAGTGTTGCGTTATTAATGCAGAGTTCTTAGGCTCAGGCGATTACCGACAAATCAGTAAAATGTCTCTGATGCTACAAGGCTTGCTAGGCGAGGGCGCAGTAATTAAACGTGGTGAAAAAGAAAATGCAGTCACCACTTTCAAGCAAGCATTAGATTGGCTGTTAGAAGAAGCGAAACACAACCTCAACATCCAGCGGTATAAAGGCCTGGGTGAAATGAATCCATCTCAATTATGGGAAACCACCATGGATCCAACTGTGCGCCGACTATTAAAAGTACAGATTGATGACGCGATTGCTGCAGATGAAATCTTTACTACACTAATGGGCGATAACGTGGAGCCAAGGCGTGCATTTATTGAAAGTAATGCGCTGGGTGCGAACAACTTAGATATTTAACGTTGTGTAGGTTCCAGCCAATTTCTGGAATTTTCCAAAATTTCTAGATTTTGTTAATTTAACAAAAAAGCCCGTAAGGGCTTTTATTGCTTTATTTAGTGGTAACTTGGCTAATCATTAGCATTGTTAGAAGCATAGGATTCTCAAAAAATTCAGGAAAATCCACTATATTATCTTTCCGCTAATTTAAAAGAGGACTTACATGAATTCGGCTCAAAGCAAATATTCGCAATGGGGTAAAGTTTTATATTAAGTTGGAGACATATCAACACTCTTTTCGTCTTTAGGTAGATGAATAACACCGGTATTGAAATTGTATTCAAACACTTCACCATATCGCCCCCATTCAATAGCAATACTTAGCGCGCGTTCAGCTTCTGCTTGGTTAAGGGTGAAACGCAGTAATTTAAGAAACAAATCCTCTGGCAAATCACCTGAGCGGTCTTGTTCTAAACCATGTCGAATATAGGCAATAAGCGGTACGTTTTCCAGCACTTGTTTGTAGAAGGTTTTTTGACGCTCTATTTTAACTGATTGTACATAATCAATACCAAGTTGAGTAATCACAACATCACCTTGTACCAAGTGTACAAATCCTAAAAGAGTGAGTGCACGTGAAACTTCTAATAACTCCTTATCTGTGAGTTCTGTGTCTTCTGCAAGCTGTGGCAAATCGGCACGACCATTAAAAGGTTCTTCATTCAGAAGCTCAAGCACACCTTCCATACGATTGATATCTGCCTCTGGTAACCGATCACCTAATTGTAACTTGACTTCTAAATCAGTTACTCTCCCAGCCCGAGGAGAGCCAGTTGTCATCAGCCCATAAACATTGTCGATTAGAGAACGTACTTCTTGGCTTTCAACTTCTCTAGGATGTTGAAGTGTAATCAGCAGTTCAGCGCGAACACGCCCTGGATCACTTGCAAAAATAAGCACTCTATCAGCCATCATTACAGCTTCTTCAATATTATGTGAAACGATAAGAATTGCTTTCGTAGGAATTTCTTTATTATTCCAAAGCGCTAAAATATCCTCACGTAAGCGTTCACCTGTCA
>JAYTHN010000078.1:0-1804 GCA_043732505.1 Methylotenera sp. | reverse complement strand
CGGGCTGCAACAACTATGCTGGCGGCTATACACTTACTGGCAGTAAACTAGCTGTTATTGCGCCCATGATAAGAACCAGAATGATGTGCGCACCAGCATTGATGAACCAAGAAAACGAATATATTGACCTACTAACCCAAGCGGAGAAAGTCGATTTATCCCCGATGGGCGTACTTATTATTACTAGTCAAACAGGTAATATGATAAGGTTAATGAGCAGCCAGTAATGTTGTAATTCATGCTCAGACTCGAATCAACCTAAACTATAAAAATGCAGAAATATTCACTCTACTATAAATATTGTGCTAAATTATGGCGCATTCTTGTAATTAGGTCCAAAAAACTCCGTCATAATAAACTCTTCCAGCCCAGCACTATCTTCTGGGCGTGCAGATAGTTTAACCACTTTACCTAGTCGGTGTGAATCCCAATCAAAATCACCTTGATAATGCTCACGAATCAAGCTGATCATTCGCTTAATCATCATCAATCTTAAATTTTGTCCTGACTTAGCTTCTACTTCAAAAAATTGTCGTTTTGCGTTACTTAAACTAGTAGTCCAACCAAGGAAAGAGAATGTTGCGTTGCGGCCACTTAAGCTGGTAATTTCAAAAATACCATTGGTTCCATTTTGAAAGTTATTCTTGATTCTTTCGTCTCGTTTTTGTTCATCGGTAAGCCCAACTTCGCGCGCGACGGCATCTGCATTCTGTTTAGCGGCATCACTTTCTGAAGCTTGTCGTTTTGCCTTTTGCTGATTCACATATGCCATCATGTCAGTCGGTGCCTCTTTAGTCAGGGTTACAACATCAGGAGTAGGTTTCTGTGTCACAACTACATCAGGCATTTTAAAAGAAGGTTGTGTGTTGCGACTCGGTTTTTGCATCATCACTTTAGGCCTAGTTTTAATAACCTTAGGTGCTGGCTCTATGGGCTTCTGTGGCTCAGATTCTGGTAGAGGTTGTTCTATCGCTTTTTCAGCTTGCCTTGGTGGAGCCAAGCTCACTTCCATAGAGGTCGGTGGCGGTGATGCGCTATTAAGTGGAATATGCGGCACAATTAAAAATAAAATCAAGGCATGCAGTAATAATGAGCTAATGACCGCAATTAGCGTATTGCGGCTAATCTGGATACGAATAAACTTATCTCCACGCGGAGATAGTAGAAATTCGTCAAATGTATTTTCAGTAGATTGATCTATTGCCATTGAGTTTTAGTGATGTATTTCTTGCCAAGTTTTTTCAAGGCGTTTAATGGATACTGGAAACGGCGTTTTAAGTTCTTGAGCAAACAGCGAGACCCTAAGCTCTTCAATTAACCATCTAAAGTTCATTAAATCTATACTTTGTTTATCTAGCTTTTGTTGTTTATCAACTGCATCGTGCCATTTTTTCCATAATAAGCTTACGCTAGCGGCATTCTTACCATCACGGTCTGGGTTCGCAGGCTGCTTTTCAATTCTTAATCTTAACGCTTTTAAATAGCGTGGTACATGCTGCAAGTGCTCCCACGGTGTTTGCGTAAAGCAATTTTTGTACACTAACAATCCTAGCTGCTGCTCTACATCGCGGATTAAACGATTAACTGTAACGGGCATTTTAGCCTGTGCAAGAGTTAGTAGCTGATACTCAGTCGCGACTGCTTGTAATTGCCTTACAATCGCCTGCGTAACTGCAGGCAACCGTGTGCGAGCTCTAGCTTTTAATTTCATAAGATCAGTATTGCTGCGAGGCAAATCGTCTTCACCGATAAAAGCGCGATCCGCAATCGCAGTCACCATATCTTCTCGTAAATCTTCAGGCGA
>JAYTHN010000077.1:0-6325 GCA_043732505.1 Methylotenera sp. | reverse complement strand
AGAATCAAATTCCGGCAGAATTTGCCAAAACTTACCTGCAAAATACAGAGAAAAATGCCGCATAGTAATCAAACTTGCCCTGCTACTAAATCGGGCCTGACTCATTAAGAAATATCAGAACATTTGTTGCTAATAACTCTTGTGAATTAATTGATGAATTTAAAAATGAAGAAGGTCTAGTTTTCTTTATAAAAAAATATAAAGATATTATATTAAAGTTTACCTAATGGTTCAAAAGCACTTTTAAAATGTTGTAACTGCATATTTAAAATAAGTGCAGATAAGTCTCTGTTCAATTCAATAAGTATTTTTGGGTCTAGCTTCATCAGGGCATCTGGCAGAATTCCTCGATATGGCTGAGGAGCTTTAGCAATCAAAGTTCGTCCTGAATCAGTTAATCTAAGATAAACTTGACGCCTATCCTTGTTACTACGGATACGGAGTAAGTAACCAGTGAGTTCAAGTTTCTCAGCTAGGTTGCTTGCAGTAGACATATGTAAAGACATCGCCTTGGCTAGACCTGAAACCGTTAATTGTTCAGACTCTCCAATTTCAGCTAATGCCCAAAGTGAAGCGCCTCCAATCCCCACGACCTTTTCAATTTCATGAAAATGTTTAGTAGAAGACTTAAAAATTATGCGGAAGAGTTTCAATGTTTCTAGTGCTAGGTTAGATGAATTCACTTGAGAGTCGATATCAGACATAGTTTAACAATCACTTTTCAAAAAATAGTTGTGGTAATTTATATTCAATACTATTATCAAAAAATTAGAAATCTACTTAATATTATTGCTTCTAATGAATTTCAATTGTTTTTCGGCAAGAGTGGAATAAAGTGGTGGGCTAAATATTCTAGAAACTATAGATGAAATAAGTGCGATTGCCATTAAGCTAATCACCATTTCATGACCATCTATCATTTCCATCACAATAATAAATGATGTTAAAGGCGCTTGTGTGACTGCTGCTAAAAAACCAGCCATGCAAAGTACGCTAATAGCCGTTGCTGCATGGTAATGCCCAAATAAGGGTAACATATCATTGCCTATGCCGGCACCTATAGAAAGGGATGGTGCAAATATGCCTCCAGGCACGCCACTTAAATAGGTAAAAATAGTGGCTAGGTACTTGATGGGCGCGAATTGCCAAGTTTCTGTTATGTTGCCATTCAGCATTTCTCTAGTAAACATATAACCTGAACCATGAGCTGAACCATTACTGATAATCCCTAATAATGCAACGATAAGACCGCAGGATGCGGCCCACCATAATGGATGTACAGCTCTGAATAGTCCAATTTTGGTATTTTTTATTTTATCTGTAGACTCAAGAAGTGTTCTACTAAATATTCCGCCAAAAAATCCACAGACTAATCCGCATACGAGTACAGGGAGCAAAATGTTTTTATCAATGATGCCAACAGATAATTTCCCAAAATATGTGTAATTGCCTTGTATTGATATAGAAACTAGTCCTGAAAGGACTATTGCAGTAATGATTACCCCATTAGTTTTTTGCTCGAATCGGCGACCTAACTCTTCAATTGCGAATACAATACCTGCCAATGGCGTGTTAAAAGCTGCAGAAATGCCTGCGGCACCCCCTGCGAGAATAAGGTGCTTACTATCTACAGCAAAATCTGCTGGCAAATAGCGGCGGAAGGTATGCATAATACTTGCCGCAACCTGTACTGATGGGCCTTCTCTTCCCGCTGAGAACCCCACTGCCAATGTACTTATTCCAAGGAATATCTTACCAAATGCTAATTTTAAGCTAATCAAAGTGGATTGAGCGCCGCGTGTACCATGCTCATGCAGAGCAGCTATGGTTTGAGGGATACCACTACCGCCAGCTCCAACAAACCAACGATTAGTTACCCATACAATCAAAAATCCACCAATAGGAGTCACTAATATCGGTAACCACCAATAGGCTTTTTGCCAAACAAAGAAGTAATTAATTGCATATTCAGTTGCTTTGGCAAACATGACTACAACAAAACCAGCTGTTATTGCAGCCAACCAAACAACTATTCGGCCATGCCAAGCATCGATATCTACTAGTTTAGAGGCTCTTGCTAAGGTGATAATTTCTTGGATTGTTAGCATCATATTAGACGTTGCCCGAATTTAAAAAAAGTTACTTGGTGCTATGAATTTTTTCATTGTATTGTACAATACTAAATTAGTATAATAATATCCTATCAAAAATAGGATATGTGCCCGGTGGCTCTACAGACGTAAAAAGGTTATGCGGAATATGGCAAGAGTTTTAATCATTTCAGATCACTCTAAGACTTTCTACCATATTGAATGTCTACCAAGCTCTAGAATGTCAACTGAGCTATAAATCAATAATGCTACAGTCAATTTTAAGTCATCATGAAAGCATGAATTATTCGCATACTATATTGTGCATGCTTTTGAGCTCCTTCTTTTTGGCGATCCAACCTTTACAGGGGAATGCTGAAAGTTTATCACTAGCTACTCAAGATGTTCTTCCAGAACTTAGACAACTCTCAGCACCTTCCAGCACTTCAAGTTACGATTTTAATAATCAGGAAATAACAGCCACATTAAAAAGCACCATTGATACAAACAACTTGATAGTTACACCAGAATACAGCACTGATAGTGGACTCGGGCTCAGTGGAAGCCTTGCATCCAATTATCGGACAACTTTGCGGTAGGTATTATGCCGACATTGAACTTTGGTAAGCAGGAGCTAATTATAAATGCAGGGGTAGGGGTTACCAACAATCAGCGCCTAATACTTACAGTTAGTCAATTACGTCAGAAACTGGACTTCTCTTCGCTATCAGGTGTTTCTACCGAGAGTGTTATTCAACATAGTGGAGCAATTAGCTACCAGTATTTATTTCATAACCGCCATCTGAGTCAGGTGAATATTAATGGCTATATCTCAGAAATCAAGAGTTCTGTAATTGCTGAAAAAACATACTTTATAAATACTGCATCGCTTTTAACGTTATGGGATGATTCACAGAATATTGCTGGTACAAGCATGGCTCGTATTCAAGGACAATTAATGATTAATCCAATCCCTAGCGCCAGTCTAAAAATAGATTTAACTGGCCAGAGTTTAGGCTATAAAAATCTCACTGGTAGCCAATATATTACCCGTGTAACTGGACATATTAATTGGAACCAAAGCCTTAACAAAAATTTAAATTTTAACATTGGATTTAAATCTATGGCCTCACAGGACAAGTATAGCTTTGGTATATCCCACAAGGATAAAGGAAGGCAGAAAATAGGTCATAATTTTGTCAGTGTTGTTGGTCATGGAAACACGACCAACGGTAAACAAATTCAACTAAGCTACATATATAATTTCGGAAGTAGATATTTAAGTGTAAAAAACCCTTCTCATGAAAATATTCATCGATCAACATGGTCGATGAGTTTACAAGATGCAGTGGTGAATCGACCAACATTTATGCCTAGATATGTTGTAGCTTACTAAGTTAATAAAAATATTTCATGGATTAGGTTAAATGAACAGTAATTTAAATATGGATGTCAAATTCAAATGTGGCCAATAATCGAGATACTTATCGGGGTTTTACTTATCATCTTCACGTTGATAATCCATAGTGCTGGCATGTATGTTGTAATGCATAATTTTGAACTTAATTGGCCAATATTTTTGAAAGAGAAAAATGAGTTTCTTCGCCAATTTTACTTTGGCCGTTTAGTTATCATTATGCTGTTAACACATATTTTCGAAGTTCTTTTAATAGCAACAGTGCTGTGTGTAATAAATGCATTTCATGATTTACGAACAGCTTTCTATTTCGCAGGCGAAACTTATACCACGCTAGGTTTTGGCGATATTCTTCTCCCCGCAGGCTGGAGGCAACTGGCATTGTTTATTGCCATGTCTGGATTGTTTGCATTTGGATGGTCGACAGGAGTGCTAGTCAGCATAGTCGGGAAAACTTATGAAGCGCAATTTTCAAATCTGCGCAAAAATAATCAAAATAAAAAAATTTGATGATTAACTTTATTTGTAGTGTATTTTGAATGTCTTCTTTGGTGACCCCTGTTGAATAAAATGGACACTCCACTTTAAACAAGCTCTTCCTGCATTAACTTAAAATTTCTTAATGCCTCTGCTCGCAATATGTTACCTAATTTTGTGTGCCTGCGAATACGATTGTAGAACACTTCCACATATTCTACGATTGCTTCGCGCGCCTCTTCTCTTGTTTTATATTGCGTATCCAAATACCAACTGGTTGGATCTGATCATCATGATTAAACCAAATGGTGAGAGCAACAACTACGCTTGCGTTACTGAACGGCAGCTTTCTGGCAAGCAATTTTCAATCATGTATACCCACGAGACTTCTGATTTTAAAAATCCACTTGATCATAAATTTCAAATAAATAACTGGATTAGATCGAAAGCTGTTAATAAACAGTCAAGCCGACAGTCAGCAATGAAGATTGTTGCAGACGAACAGCCTTAGTTGATGCATGACTGTTATGGGCCGATAGCGGTCTTTACTATTAAATGCGGAATTTGTTCTTCAATTTACGGAGACTTTACAAATAAATGCAGAGAATGTATTAAATATTTTTAAAAAAATTTTGATTAAAAATTTGACCTTTACACTAGCAGCCTCAACTAAAGCCTGACTGTAGAACGAAAATTATGCGGCTCTGATTTACCTTAACTTGTTCAATTACACCGTATACCGAACTGTATAGTAATTATCTAAAATTAAATTGAAATGGTATTGGATTTAAGTGTACTTTTCATCAAATTCAATTTATTAATAATTAGTAAACTTAAATACTTAACCATCCATAAATACATATTAATATTATGTTAATAGATGAGAATACAAAAATTTTTAAATTTTTAAAAAAATAAATCTGAAAAAAAAGTCTAACTACTTGGTCAATGATTAATAAAAAAACTAATCAAAATTATATTTTAGGTTTTCAAGTGCCTGTTTTTTAACCTCATACGAGGCCCCACCGCTTTAGATTCCATAGGTCATATTAGGCTTATCATGACCAACAATATCTGCAGCTATATTTTTATTTAAGTGGGAATTTCAAATGTAGTTATTACTATTTTTCTTATTGAATGAAATACTTGAAGCCGAGGATACTTTAATTTAGCTTTCATTCGACCAAATCTTTTTCCAATAGCATTTGACCTATCACCATATTTATTTAAAGTTAGACCAGATAGTAAATATCCGTCCTGACTTTGTAATATTAATTTTTCAATTAAGGGTTTTAATGCCGAATGTATTGGTACCTGTCGATTTCCCGCACGCGTTTTAGCATTCTTAATATCAAAATACTCATATTCAATATTAATATCGTTAATTTTTAACGAACAAATTTCTTCAATTCTTGCACCCGTATAGGACGCTATGTAGATAAGTTGACTTAAGATTACATCTTCATTTAATAAAGATTGTTTATAAAGATGTTCAACTTCTTTAGGTTTGAATGCAATCCAAGAATTTACTTTATTTTCTGATTTACCATGTTTTCTTTTGGTACTTTTGAACTCACTAGGCAAAATAAATGGATTGACCATTTCATGAGGAATTTCTCGAATTTCTTTTAGATATTTAAATAAATTACCGCATGCGAGAAATACACACTTTACAATAGATGGAGAAAGATTTAAATCCTCATTACATTCTGTTATCCATGCTCTAACGTTTGAGGAGGATAGAGTTCCAGCAGTATTAAAGAATCCAGTTAAAAGCACTATATCTTTACTCATTTGGTCTACAGTCTTAGGAGTCAAACCTCTGGTTCGTTCAAACTCAATCCATTTTGGGATTAAATTATCCAGTAGTGCATTCTTGCCAAATACAATATTTTCAAAACTATCATGAAATGGATTTGCAAGTGCCCTTTCAGAATATCTTTCGTCTTCTTCTTCAATAATCTCTCTTATTGTTTGATTTAAACCACTATCTTTGGACTGTCTTAATTGCTTAACTAAATTTATTCCACCAGCAATAATAGAGTCGTGAGGTTGATACTGTAGTTCTGCGATTTCATTTTTCCATTGCAAAACAAAAACTGCTGCTCTATCGCGAGATACTTTGTAATCGCTTGTTTGTGTTGTTTTGGTAAATTTAGTTTTGCCGACTAAATCTCGAAGCCTTTTCGGTACGAAGTAAATGGCGTAATAAGTGTTGTACCTTAATTCTAAGTAGTCCCCACGGTAATCCCCCCACAAAAAGATTGCCTTTATAAGTAGAATTTTCTTATGATGATTTAAGGAGGTTTTACATGAAGATATCAAGATTTACCGACAGTCA
>JAYTHN010000076.1:0-1832 GCA_043732505.1 Methylotenera sp. | reverse complement strand
TAACATATATGTCATTAAAGTAAATTTGTATGAATCTTTGATTACAAATTTCTTATTTGATTAATATTAATTTTAATAACCTAAGTCAAGGAATACAGATGCATAAACTTTTACCTGCTCTACTAACCTCTTTCACATTATTAGTTGCCGCAATGCCTGCTGCAAATGCAGCTAATGTAGCTCAACCTTTTAATGTTACTGTCACTTTAACTTCAGTTTGTACTATGGCAACTATTGGAGATCTCGCATTCGGTACTTATACGGCTTTTCAAAGCACCGCTCTGGCGGCTACATCAACCACTGCAACGTTGACATGTACTCGTGGCCTAACTGGGGTAACAGCGAATTTTGATACTACTGCTAGCATTGGTTCTACAGGCGCAGCTGCAGCTACGACTGCAGCGGGTGCTGGTGTGATTGCGGGCCTTAATTATGCTATCACTGCTACAGCAGGCACAACTACTGCAGGTACTGCTGCAAGTAGTGCCAGCATTGGTACGGCAGACAGCCGTCCATACACTATTGCAGGCAGTATGCCAGCTCTACAAGCTGGTACGGCTGCTACTGGTGTACAAACTCAAATACGGACACTCACTGTAAATTACTAAATAAATCTGTCAACTGGCTTTGCCAGTTGACAGATGGAATAGTTGACAATAATGCATTTTCTAGAATTTTTTATTAGCCAAGTTAATACTACCAGATGCTATGTACTGGCAATATTACTTGCCTTCTCGACTTTAACGGTGCACGCTGAACTAGTGAGTGGTCAGTTCAATGTAACTGTTAATTTACAAAGCTCCAGCGTGGGGTTACAGATTGCTCCGATCTCAGCATTTTGCCGTAGCCCTGATACATTAGGCTCATTTGGTGCTACTGCCACAGTAGTATGTGCTACAGGCGCTGTAGTAGATATATCGCCCAGTAGAATTAAGACGCCTTTGTCACCCGTGCATGGAGGCGCATATCGCTACATTTTCCAGGCAAGTCGTGATGGTAATATTCTGGGTACTGTAGATAGTTATGTCGAGGTTGGCAACGAGACTTCGTGGCGCGTCATTAATTTAATAGATAGGGTTTATCTTGAAATGTTAGTAGGCTGGTAAATACATCATGAATCTAGTAAAAAAATTCCGTTCACATCTAAAAATCTTTTTTATAAACGGTGTTATAGCTCTACTGGTAATTATCTTTATTACACCTACGTATGCAGGTGTCTTTTCAGTCACACCAGTACGCATTTATATGGCTCCCAAGGATCGTGCTGTTGCAGTAACCATTACCAACGAGGGTGATACAGAACTAGTCATGCAGGCAGATCTGTACCTATGGAAACAAAAACCAGACGGTCAGGACGACCTCACTCTAACAGAAGATATGTTTTTAGCACCGCCCATCATCAAAATGGCACCTAAATCACGTCAGGTTGTACGCCTGGCAAGACTTAATCCTGCACGATCATCCGAGCAACTTACTTATCGATTAATCGTGCGCGAAATTCCTGAAGCAAAACCAGAGAAAAAGGATTTACAACTACAAATTGCATTGGCTTTCTCTATGCCTGTTTTCATTACACCATCTGGTGCCAAAGCACAATTAAACTGTACAGCTGATAGAATAAGCCCAGACACCATTTACGCAGTTTGTGAAAATACGGGTAGCGCTTATTCACACCCAACTTCGATTCAACTGAATGGAAGTGCTGGTAACAAACTTGCTAGCAATGACGTGGGTGGTTACATATTGCCTCACATCAAGCGCAGTTTCTACATCAAACGCGAAGGTGCTCCCATTGCTGCTGGCACGAGTAAATTAGCAGTCACATTCGATGA
>JAYTHN010000075.1:0-6371 GCA_043732505.1 Methylotenera sp. | reverse complement strand
AACAAAATGTAATACTTCGTCCTATTTTTAGAAGTATTAGTTCAATGAAGTCTTGGTTTTATCATGAAAAGTTATTCGATATAAGAACTAGTTAATACTAAATAAATCTCTCATATTAAAATCAACAGTCAAATTAAATGGCTGTTTTGCTCCATAATGGCCATAAGTAGGAAGTCAAATAAATATGTCGAAAAATTATGAAATCACGATATGTGTAATTCAGTCTGTATGTACCTACTATATTCAAAATAAATGTAACTGAATTACCTTGATTCAGGTTGGGGGTGGAAATGTCTTTTCAAACCAGTTTATATCGTATGTATTGAGCCATTTACAAGATTTTGGATGAATTTTCCAAAAGTCTATTCTTTTAGATTCTTGGAAATTTGCAATAAATGATTTATAAATGACACGGTGCATTTTTTTAGTTGAAATAGTATTGTTGGCAGAAGATAATTGTTGAGATTGAAAGTCTATGGAATAAAGCATAGACGACAAAATATTATATTTAAAATCAATTACTTGTAACTATTTCAATTAATTATTTTGAGTTAACAACTCTGGAAAAAGAAAGTAAAAATAAGTCTCTGATTTATATAGAGCTGTAGTTAACGACTATTATTGTTTAGATTAATAGATGCAACCGAGCGAGTTACTGCAAGATATGAGCCGAGCCAGCCAATAAGGATGGCACTGCCAATAATGATGCAAAATAAATTTGCATTAAAAAGATTTAAACTAAAGTCACTACTATAAAGCGTTGAAATTTTTGCTACTGATAAATTGAATATTTGAATCACAATTTCAATCATTAAAATCGCTAGCAAGCCGCCAAATAATCCATACAAAATGCCAGCATATAAAAAAGGTATCCTTATAAAACTAATAGTAGCACCCATCAATTGGCTTACTTCAATTTCATCTTTTTGTGTAAGTATTTGCATACGCACTGTACTGCCAATAATAACCAATAGGGCAAATGCTAACAAAATGGCGATAAATAATATTATTTTATTCCCTAACGCCAATATCGTGGCAAGGCGTTTAGCCCATTCTGTATTCAGTAATGCTTGCTCTACGCCTTTGATATTTCCCAACTCGTTTCTGAGTTTTTCTAAAGTCTCAGGATCAGTGGATTTCGCTTGTATAAAAAAAGCATCTGGTAATGGATTTTTGGTGAGATCATACACCGCATTATTAACATCTGATTTAGCATTTAGCTTTTGCCAAGCCTCATCTTTAGTGACTAAACGAAATTGCTTAATTGCTTCATTTTTTGCTAAGAGTATGCCGATGTCTGAAACAGTTTCGGTGCTTGCATTGAGCTTAATAAACAGGCTTATCTCAGTTTCATCTTGCATATGGTTTGTGAGATTAGAGATGTGGTCAACGCCTACGTAAAACAACCCAGGAATGCACATAGCAACAGCGATAACTAAGCATATCATGAATGACGATAAATGATTATTACGCATACGAGTTAGCACAAGTCTAATTGCTTGCGCATGGTAATTTAGCAAATACTTCATGTGCTTGAACGCTCCATTGCGGCGTCACTTTCTTTTAATTCGCCATGGTCAAAATGTAAAACTCGATTTTGCCTAGCACTTGTGCCAAGGGCATCGTGCGTAGCCACCACTACTGTCACGCCAACTTGATGAAATGCATAAAAAATTGCCATAATATCGGCTGCATAACTGACGTCTAAATTGCCAGTAGGCTCATCGGCTATTAATATAGAAGGTCGACTTACCACCGCACGCGCAATTGCTAGACGTTGTTGTTCACCGCCAGACAATGTGATTGGCAAAGCTTTTTCTTTATGAAGTAATCCAACTTTATCTAAAGCGGCACGCACACGCCTAGCTGCCTCGGAGCCTGAAATCCCATTGATATGTACAGGTAAAATTACATTTTCAAAGCAATTGCGATCATATAATAATTTGTGGTCTTGAAAAATAAGACCGAATCTACGCCGCATGAATGGAATCGCTGAGAACTTGAGTTTGCTGATATTTTGATTGGCGATTAGCACAATACCGCAGGTAGGGCGCTCAATCGCGGCAATAAGTCTCAGTAAAGTGCTTTTACCCGCGCCAGAATGACCCGTTACAAACACCAACTCTCCCGCTTCAATATTAAAGCTCACATTCTTTAAGGCTTCATCACTACCTGGATAGCGTTTAGTTACTTGGTCAAATTGAATCATATTTTTATTGAATAGCGAACAGAATAGTCGTAATTAAACTTAATCAAACATTGCATCAATAAATTCATTGGCGTTAAATGGCCGTAAATCATCAATCGCCTCACCAATGCCAATATAACGAATAGGGATAGGGCGTGCTTCAGCAATCGCTGCAATAACTCCTCCTTTAGCGGTGCCATCTAGCTTACATAGCACTAAGCCTGTGACACCTAAGGCATCATCAAAAGTCATGACTTGATTAACTGCATTTTGGCCTGTGTTGGCATCCAATACCAACAATACCTCATGTGGTGCGCCTGGCAGAGATTTATCCATAACGCGTTTTACTTTGGCAATCTCATCCATCAAATGCATTTGCGTGGGTAACCTGCCCGCAGTATCTGCCAATACAATATCAATATTCTTGGCGCGAGCCGAATTGATCGCATCAAACATTACAGCAGCTGCATCGCCACTGGTTTGTGAAACTACATGTACATTGTTGCGCTCGCCCCAAATTTGTAGTTGTTCACGCGCCGCAGCTCTAAAAGTATCACCTGCTGCAATGAGTACCGATTTTCCTTCTGCTTGAAAAACATGCGCAAGTTTACCTATGGTCGTGGTTTTCCCTGCACCATTCACACCAGCTAACATTATGACATAAGGTTTATGAGCACTGGTCACTAAGGGTTTTTGCAGTGGCGTTAACAAATCTGATAGTGCTTCTTTTAAGGCTACTTTAAGTTGAGCAGTATCATCCAAGCTTTGTCTTTTAACGCGATTTTTTAAATCAGCCAACAAATTTTGCGTGGCATTCACACCTACATCGGAGGTTAGTAAAATGGTTTCAAGCTCTTCATAAACATCTGCATCAATTTTGCCACCACCAAATAGGCCTGCTAACTGACTACTAAACTGTTTACGCGTTTTAGTTAAACTTTGTTTGAGGCGCTCTGCAAAATTGAGTTTTGCATGAGGCGCTATCAAGTCGTCTACAGTGACTTCATTAACAATTTTAATAGTTGGCGACTCTTCTGCCACTGGCGTTTTTTTGAAAATATTAAACATAAATTTATATTAAATATAAGTTGTTACATTCTAGCTTAAACTGATGACCTTGCGCTTGTTGCAAGTGACATAACTAAAATGAAGTACTAGTAAAAGTAAAATTAAGTCATTAGAACTAAATACAGCCAGAACTAAATAGAGATTAGCTTGGTCTTTAAATGGTATTGTCATCTAGAGTAATGCTTGACTTTACATTATCAATTTTAAGAAAGTAACGCTTCAGCGATAAAAACACTATGTTAAAAAACTCAATGATAAAAAAAATGCTCATTACAGCCGCACTGCTACCTAGCTTATTAAGTGCTATAACCTATGCGGCTGAGATTGAGGAGTTCAAACTCAAAAACGGCCTTAAATTAATTGTACAAGAAGATCATCGTTCGCCAGTGGTGGTGTCGCAGGTCTGGTATCGCGCTGGAAGTATTGATGAGGTTAACGGTAAAACTGGAGTGGCACACGTCCTCGAACATATGATGTTCAAAGGCACCAAGTTAGTTAAGGCTGGCCAGTTTTCGAGGTTGATTGCGGCTGCGGGAGGTAAAGAAAATGCATTTACTGGTACTGACTATACTTGTTATTTTCAACAGCTTGAAAAATCGCATTTACCTCTTGCCTTTAAGTTAGAAGCGGATCGTATGGCTAATTTGCAGTTGACTAAAGCTGAGTTCGATAAAGAAATCAAAGTGGTGATGGAAGAGCGTCGCTGGCGTACGGATGACAAGCCACAATCGATGGTAAATGAGGCTTTTCAATCGACAGTATATCGTGCACATCCATATTCGAGGCCAGTAGTTGGTTTTATGAATGACCTTGAGAATATGACCTATGAAGATGCCCGTGAGTGGTATCACAATTGGTATGCACCGAATAATGCAACTTTAGTGGTGGTGGGCGATGTTAAGGCGCAAGAAGTATACAAATTAGCGCAGCAATATTTTGGTAAAGTGAAAGCTAAAGTCTTACCTGAACGTAAACCACAAGTGGAGCCGGTTCAAATTGGTGAGCGTCGTTTAGTGGTAAAAGCACCTGCTAAATTGGCATATTTACTTATGGGGTATCATGTGCCAGCTTTAGTTGACCCAGCAAAAGATTGGGAGCCGTATGCGCTTGAAGTGTTAGCTGGCGTATTAAGTGGAAACCCAGCAGCAAGACTAAATCAATCATTAGTGCGTGAAACTCAGCTGGCAGTAGATGCTAGCGCGGGTTATGACATCATGTCACGTGGAAGATTAAGTACATTTGAACTTGATGGTACGCCAAGTGAAGGTAAAACTGTGGTTGAGCTAGAAGCGGCTTTATTGGCGCAGCTTGAAAAAATTAAAGCAACTGGTGTAACGGTAGAAGAGTTGGATCGTGTGAAAGCAGGGGTCATTGCAGCAGATGTTTACAAACGTGACTCTATGTTTTATCAGGCAATGCAGATAGGTACGATAGAAACAATCGGTTTTTCATGGCGCATTTTAGATGAGTATCCTAATAAGTTACGTGCTGTTACACCCGAGCAAGTACAATCCGTAGCTAAAAAATATTTAATACAAGATAATTTAACGATTGCAACGCTAGACCCGCAACCATTAGATCCTAATGCTAAACCACAAGGTAAGCCACACGTTCATTGATAAAATGCTAAAGATATATCAGTGAACGAATAGTTTTAACGTTTTGAGCGTATTTTTCATGGAAATTTTTTCGTGGACTCTTTAATTCTCTGGAAATTTTATTCAGGAAATTCTATAAGGTGCAGTAGTAATGAATTTTAAAAATATCAAAAAAATAGTGGTATTAAACTTAACGGTATTAGTGCTTAGTCCAGCTGTGATATTCAGCAAGAATGCAGATGCAGCCGTGAAAATTCAAAAATGGCAAACACCAACGGGCGCGGAAGTATATTTTGTAGAAGACCATGATTTACCGATTGTCGATGTAAGTGTAAATTTTGTCGCGGGTAGTGCACGCGATACCGCAGATAAATCTGGGGTCGCAGGCATTACCAAGTATTTGATGACGCTAGGTGCGGCAGGTATGACGGATGAAGTGATCGCTAATAAAATGGCAGATATTGGTGCTGTTTTAGGTGGTGAGTTTGATGCTGATCGTGCAGCTTTCAAATTGCGTACTTTAAGTAGTGGGCGTGAAAAATCACAAGCCTTGGATGTATTTACTAAGATATTACAAAAACCAGATTTTCCAGATACTGTATTGACTCGCGAAAAAGCACGTATTATTTCTGGATTGCAAGAATCTGCTACGCAACCTGAAAGTATTTCAAGTAAAGCGTTTATGAAGGCTATGTACGGCACTCATCCTTACAGTTTGGATGAAAGTGGTGAAGTTGATACAGTAAGTAAAATTAAACGTGAAGACTTACAAGCCTTCTATGGTAAGTATTATGGTGCCAAAGGTTCTGTAATTGCCATGATGGGTGATTTAACTCGCGAACAAGCCAATAAAATTGCCGATGATATTTCATCAGGTATGCCACAAGTTGCAGAAGCGCAACCTATCGCCGCTATCACGCTACCAACTAAGGCTACAGAGCAGCGCATTGCACATCCTGCATCACAGTCACATATTTTATTAGGCTACCCAGGTATTAAACGCGGCGACCCAGACTTATTTCCACTTTATGTAGGTAATTATATTTTGGGTGGTGGCGGATTTGTGTCACGTTTAACTGAGGAAGTACGTGAAAAACGTGGTCTGGTTTACAGTGTATATAGTTACTTTATGCCAATGGCCGAGCTTGGGCCGTTTCAGATTGGATTACAGACCAAAAAAGATCAAGCAGACGCCGCATTAAAATTGGTACATGAAACATTAGACATGTTTATGAAAAATGGCGTGACAGAAGCAGAACTCAAAGCTGCAAAAGCCAATATTATCGGCGGGTTTCCTATGCGTATTGATAGCAATAGTAAAATTTTAGATTATTTGGCGGTGATTGGTTTTTATAAGTTACCGCTTAATTATTTAGATGAATACAACAAAAAAGTGGCAGGTGTAACGACTGCACAAATTAAAGAAGCCTTTAATCGTCGGATTAAACCGGAGAATTTCGTGACTATTATTGTGGGTGATCCGAACGCTAAGTAATTATTCAAGGGGGCCTGAGGCT
>JAYTHN010000074.1:0-1835 GCA_043732505.1 Methylotenera sp. | reverse complement strand
ACGCACCAATTTTTCTAAAAATGACGCTTGGTTGCGATGAAACAACCCGTGCATTTTTAGCAAGTCGTATAGCACTTTACTCATTTTTTATGTTGCTTAGTACCAAAACCTTCTATATTCATGGGAGGTTTGTAGATAACATCATGGCTCGTTTCTGACCACGCATGATTTAGAATGGTTTGGATTTGGATTTCACATTTAAAATTTAGGAAACTCGCATACTCTGGTAATTTTGTACGATCTTCTTTCAAAGACACGAGATAATGATGGGCGCGATATAATTCTGCAACATCAGAGTCTTCCTCTACTGGCTGATGGATTTTTGAGTTTTTCCAGTCCACAACAAAGTTTTCATTAACAATTCCTGCATTTAGGAATTTATCAACCTCATCATTTGAATAAAAAATCAAACGGCATCCAGCTAGATCCTTAATTTCGTTTTCGAAATTTGGATGGTCAAGCAGATTTTCATCTAATAGCTTCTTATTTAAAGAGCTAGAATCCTTCGCCCTTTTTTGTATTTCCCATAGGCGTAATTTATCTTCATCAGTCTTGAGAGCTGCTTCGAGAATAGAAGCAACCACTAGAGCGAAGTTGTGATAATCCAGATATTGGTCTTTGCAGTATTCATCAAAATTCATGGTAGATCGGCTTCATTGATTTTGTATAGTATAAATCATTTAGATCAAGGTCGTGATTATGGCAATTGAGGGACGGCTTTTGGCAGTTCTCACCCTGTCATTTAGACAAAATAAATTAACTTTCAATGGCGGCTTTGATAATTAAGTACTTACGTTCACTCCAAGAGTATTTAGTACATACTAATTTATCTACCTAATGCAGGAAATGGTGCTAGATGCTCATGTGCGCGCATTCGCCTTCTTTGGTGGCGTGCCTGCGCGCTTCATCTACGACAACCTCAAGGCCGTCGTGGATACTGTGTACTCAGGTAAAGCGCGTCAATTTAACCGCCGTTTCTTAACCATGGACAATCATTATTTGTTTGAACCCGTCGCCTGCACGCTAGCCTCTGGCTGTTCGATGTGCCAAGTAGAGAATCAGGTCGGCAATATCCGTGAGTGGCTGTTCACGCCATTAGCCCGCTTTGCTTCATTTACTGAGCTGAACGCATGGCTGGCTACCCGCTGCAAAGAATTAGCGCAGCGCAGACACCCTACGCAACGCCAGCGTACTATTGCCGAATGTTTTGTTAAGGAACAACCGCAACTGCGGCCTATCACAGCCAGTTTTGATGGGTATGTCGAACATATGCTGCGCGTGTCATCCACTTGTTTAGTCAACATTGACCGCAATCGTTATAGCGTACCTGCCAGCTTTGCTGGCCAAGCGGTTTCCGTACGCATGACGGCAGACCAAGTGCGCATCGTGGCCAATAGTGAAGTCATTGCTCCGCACCCCAGAGTGTTTGGTCGTGACCAGCTAATCTGCGATCCTTGGCATTACCTACCGTTATTAGACAAGAAGCCCGGCGCACTCAGAGATGGCGCACCGTTTGTGACGTGGGATTTACCGCATGCTGTTATCACCGTACGTGCTCGCATTCTGAAGCAACCCAAAGGCGATCGTGCCTTTGTTGAGCTGCTTATGCTCGCAGGCGAAGCCGGGCTGGATGCACTGTCTATAGCTTGTGAGCTGGCGTTAGAAGCTGGTGTCATCAATGCAACGGTTGTGATGAATGAATTGCGCAGACTGATTTCGCCGCATTTACCGACCAAATCACATGCGTACCCTAGCATTGCCTTGACGATGGAACCCGTCGCTAATTGCCACCGTTACGACTATTTGTTAGGAGCGGGCAATGTTCATTGATTACG
>JAYTHN010000073.1:0-1840 GCA_043732505.1 Methylotenera sp. | reverse complement strand
CCCTGGCGAGGCATTTAATAAAAAAACTACTATTTTTTAGATAGTATCGAAGTGAAAATAATCGAAAGGCAGATAAAAAAGTGTTAGACATAAATTTAAATAATAAAATTAAGTAATAAAAATGAGAGCTTGACTCCCATTAAAGTATTAATTGTCTGAAAGCTATTCAACACAATGATAAGGCTCTCACTAAGTTTGCAACTTAGATCTAATCATGATTTTACGAATTTCTGACACCCTATAAAAAGGTACCGCAACTATCATCAACACACCTCCTTTTTGGAGCGCTGTTCTATATTTCGCTAAATCAGTATTGAATAAATTGACACCCAGCATTGCCGCTCCGATGGCTACAGAAACTGCACCAAAAATAGTAGTGGCAAACATAATTACATACCAAGGTGAATCTGTAAACCACACAGGCGAATAAGTCACCCACTTAGGTACAGTTAGAACATAAACTCCCGCTAAAAATCCTAGCCCAGCACCGATTAATAGACCCCTTTCGCCTTCATGTATGACATTAGATTTTTCTAATGCGGTAGCGGGTTGTAAGTCACCAAGGTCAACATCAGGTTTCGCTAAAAAGTGAATATACTTATCATTCACCCGTGCTAGCAACATTTGATCACCCGCTAGTTCTGCAGACTCAAGATCTGGCAACATAAATTCTAATTTTATTTTCATTGTATTATTACTCTCTTTTTATACGCTTGATAAAACTTTAAACTAAGGTTTAATGTTTTCCGTGAGCGATGCAAGTTCATCCGCATGCTCTTCTTCCATAGCCAAAATCTCTTTAAGCATCCTTTGGGTGGTAGGATCCATATCACCTAAATACGCAATCATTTCTCTGTAACTTTCAATTGCGATGCGCTCAGCAATCAAATCTTCTTTAATCATCGCACTCAGCGTATCACCAGCCACGTACTCTGCATGACTGCGTTCGCTTAAGCCATTTGGTGAAAAGTCTGGCTCCCCACCTAGCTCAGTAATGCGCTTAGCAATCAAATCTGCATGCGCCATTTCTTCATTAGCATGCTCCAGAAACTCAGCTTTGACGGGCTCTGCGTTAATACCTTTTGCCATAAAATAATGGCGTTTATAACGCAGTACACAAATTAATTCTGTTGCCAGCGCTTCGTTAAGCAACTTAATCACACCATCGCGATTTGCCGCATAACCTGTAGTCACAGCACCTTCTTCTATGTGCTTGCGCGCACGAGCACGCAAGGTTTTAGTGTCGGTAAGCATGTGTAAATTTCCTACTGCATCAGTTGTTTGATTTGTTGTTTGCACTTTCTATCTCCTTAACTTTACTTATAAATATCAAATTAATTGAGGAACTGTATGATCACATTAACCATTGGCCATAAGTCTATTTGCTAGCCATTACTGACCAAACTGTATTTTTGCATCGCTCATACACAAATCCTTTGCACTGCCGGCCAATGCATCGCACTTTTCTTTCGCTACGGCATAATCGGCTTTGCGCTTTTCAACAGTGGCATCAATCCGTACCTCGTTAGATTTTTCCATTGCCTTAGCGTTAGCCTCAGTTGATTTTTCTGTCGCTACCGCATTCAATTTAGAGATACTCATTTCTGCTTTTGCATCCGCCATAGCATGTACCTTAGCGGCTTTAGCTACTTTTTCACAAACATCTGCAACATTACCAGCCTTGTCATCGCATTTTTGGATCGCTATTGCATACTTAGCATCCGCTATTGCTAAATGCAAGTCGTAACGCGTTTTTACACTGGGCGTATGACTTTGCTCAAGCTCGGCTCTTGCAATATTTCTTTTGCCTTTTTCCTCTGCATCACAAATATCCTCCGCA
>JAYTHN010000072.1:0-6403 GCA_043732505.1 Methylotenera sp. | reverse complement strand
TAGTAGATGCAGTCTCTGAAGAGGACTATAAAACTTGGATAGTGGCGCAAAAAGAAGAGCAAGTTAAAGCTGCTGCTGGTGCTGATAGAGAGTGGACTAAGGAAGACCTTATTGCTAATGGCAAGGGTGTATACGAGAAAAACTGTGCGGTCTGTCATCAAATTACAGGGGCTGGTCTGCCACCCGCATTCCCCGCTTTAACTGGCAGTAAAATTGCAACTAGTCCAATTTTTGGTGTTGATGGCAAGTATCTGAAGGATAGTCATTTAGATCGCGTGCTAAACGGTAAAGGTGTCATGCCGTCATGGAAAGCAACGCTAAACGATACAGAAATTGCTTCTATCATTACCTACGAGCGTAATGCTTTAGGTAATAGTGTTGGTGACATGCTTCAACCTTCGCAAGTTAAAACGGCGCGTCAATAAGCAGCAGAACGCAAAAGTAATTTTGGTATCAATTACAGTAGTTAATAATTATTTAGTTTGAGTAATTAGGAGATAGTAATGAGCACTACAACATTAGTAGATCATGAAGAGCATCATGCTCAACCCTCAGGGATTATGCGTTGGCTAACTACCACCAACCACAAAGATATTGGTACGATGTACCTAACCTTTTCGCTCATCATGTTTTTTGTAGGCGGTTTAATGGTGCTAGGCATTCGTGCTGAATTATTCAAGCCAGGTTTGCAATTGATGAACCCTGACTTTTATAATCAGTTGATTGGTGTGCATGCGCTGATTATGATTTTTGCTGCTTTAATGCCTGCCGCTACAGGGTTTGCTAACTGGATGATTCCGCTCCAAATTGGTGCGCCAGATATGGCTTTGCCGCGTTTGAATAACTGGGGGTTTTGGTTACTACCTCCTTCAGCTATTTTACTAACATTACCATTTACACTTGCTTTATTTGGTATTGGTGATGGCGCAATTGCTACGGGCTGGACATTTTATCCGCCATTGTCAGTGCAAGGTGGTATTGGTGTAGATTTCGCGATTTTCGCAGTGCATTTATTAGGTATTTCTTCAGTAATGGGTTCAATTAACATCATTGTTACTTTGTTTAATATGCGCGCCCCTGGTATGACATTGATGAAAATGCCTATGTTCGCATGGGGCTGGTTAATTACAGCATTTTTACTTGTAGCTACTATTCCTGTTTTAGCGGGTGCAGTTACAATGTTGCTAACAGACCGTCATTTTGGTACCCATTTCTTTGACGCAGCTGGCGGTGGCGACCCAATTATGTTCCAACATTTATTTTGGTTCTTTGGTCACCCAGAAGTATATATTTTGTTACTGCCAGTGTGGGGTTTGATTCCACAGATTTTAGAAACATTCTCACGTAAACCAATGTACGGCTACAAAGCGCAAGTGTACTCATTATGGGCAATTGGTGCGTTAGCAGTAGTTGTTTGGGCGCATCACTTCTTTACAGCGGGTATGCCAGTACCAGCATTGCTTTACTTTATGTACAGTACGATGGCGATTTCACTTCCATTAGCAGTGTTGTTCTTCTGCTGGATTAAAACGATGTGGAAAGGCTCTATGAGCTTTGAAACGCCAATGTTGTTTGCAGTAGGTTGGATTATTTTATTCGGTATCGGTGGTCTTACAGGCCTTGTGCTTGCTGACGTAGCTGCTGATGCGCAATATCACAATAGTTATTTCGTAGTTGCTCACTTCCACTACACATTATTTGCTGGCGGTATCATGGGCATCATGGCGGGTACTTATTACTGGTTACCTAAAATGACTGGACATATGTACAACGAGAAGTTGGGTAAGTTACATTTCTGGTTAACTGCAATTTCGTTTAATTGTACATTTATTCCACAATTTTTCTTAGGTTTAGCTGGTATGCCACGTCGTATTCCAGACTATGCGTTACAGTTTGCTGAATTTAATATGATTTCATCAATCGCTGCGTTTATTTTAGGGTTTTCACAGTTACTATTTGCATATAACATAATTATGTGTACAAGAGGCGGTAAGAAAGCCACTAATCAAGTTTGGGAAGGTGCAAAAGGTCTGGAGTGGACATTGCCATCACCGCCGCCTTATCACAGCTTTACTGAGCAGCCGACAGTTAAATAAAGCTAATAGTTTGGTTTGATTAATTAGCAATAGAAATCATGCCAAACTTAATTTGAGCATAATATGGATAATGAAGAAGCAAAGACGAAAAGTAAAAGCAAAAAAATTGGTTATATTTTAGGAGGCATTGCATTGGTTTGGTATGTATTGTCTATGTTTACTGTATGGCATCATTAGACCAAAATAAAGAGCCTAAAGACAAAGAATTAACGCCAAAGCAACAGATTGATCTTAAAAATAAACGCTTAGTTAAAAAGCTTTTATGGATGGTGTTAGGGTCTTTATTGTTTGCATTTGCGCTAGTACCTTTGTACGATGTTTTATGTACTTTAACTGGTCTAAACGGTAAAACCAGCAATACTGCTGCAGTTTTATCGAAAGCAAAAGTTGATAATACACGTTGGGTAAATGTGCAATTTATTACGAGTGTAATGCCAGGCTTAGGTTGGAATTTTTACCCTAAACAATCAGTTGTTAGAGTGCATCCTGGGCAGATTGAAACTGTAATATTTGTGGCTAAGAACACCACTAATGAAGTGGTTGTTGGGCGGGCAGTACCAAGTATCACTCCAGGTATTGCAGCTGCTAATTTGAAGAAAATTGAATGTTTTTGTTTTGTGAATCAATCGTTAAAAGCAGGCGAAGAAAAAGAAATGCCGCTACGCTTTTTTGTTAGCCCTGAATTACCAAAAGATGTATTTGACATGACGCTTTCATATTCATTTTTCCCAGCAGTCAAATCAGGCGATTGATTATATTCAGCATACAAATATTGAGTGGTCTTAATACTAATTTTGTATAGAAGTCGATGTAAGTGTTTTAAGGTGGGGTAGTGGCGCTGATTTGCCATTTTGAATTTAATATATTTATAATAAAAGCACGGGAGTGAATGCATGGCAACACATTCTAACAATCAGTACTACGTTCCGCATGGCAGTATTTACCCATCAATACTTTCAGTGGGTTTATTATCTTTAGCTTCAGGGTTTATTTTTACTGTTGCTACTGATAAAAGTAAGGAATTAGCTTATTTACATACTCCTGGTAAATGGATGATGTACGTTGGTGCAGCAATTATCATGTTTATGGTATTCAAGTGGATGGGTTCTGTCATTACAGAAAGCCTCACAGGCAAATACAAAAGCTGGGAAGATAAATCTTTCCGCGTTGGCATGATTGTGTTTATTTGCTCTGAGATAGCATTCTTTGCTGCATTCTTTGGTGCCTTATTTTATATGAGAATACTCTCTGTACCAGATTTAGCTGGTTATGACCTTGATATTACACCCTATAAAGACTTTTTAAATACCTGGCCTTCAGCAGGTCCTGGTGGTGTAGTACTAGGCACGGAGTATAAACCTGGGCACCTAAATGCGATGGGCGCTTGGGGATTGCCAGCAATCAATACAGCACTACTGCTTACATCTGGCGCCACTATTACATGGGCACATTGGGCGCTTATTAAAAATAATCGTGGTCAGCTAATCGCTGGTATGGCGCTTACAGTTGCATTGGGTATTGCTTTCTTGATTTGTCAAGCAATGGAATATCATCATGCTTACACTGAAATGGGTTTAACGCTCCATAGCGGTGCTTATGGCGCTACATTTTTTATGTTGACTGGTTTTCACGGTTTTCATGTGACATTAGGGACCATCATGTTGATCGTAATTTTGATCCGCTGTATGAAAGGTCACTTTACACCTGAGCATCATTTTGGTTTTGAAGGCGTCGCATGGTATTGGCACTTTGTGGACGTTGTTTGGTTGGGTTTATTTATATTCGTTTACTGGTTATAGATTAAATAAATAAAAAGGGCGATGCATCAGCATCGCCCTTTTTATTTAAAAGTATTACTTACAACGTGTGACCTATTAAACCAAGTTTTCCAGCAATCAACAATAAGATAAATAGGCCAATTGATAAGCTTATACGTATTGTTAGTGCTTTAACTGTTCTATCACCGCCAGTTTTATCTTTTGCTAAAAAAAACAGTGCAGAAAATAAGCTACCAACAATTGCAATTAAAGTTAATACAACAATGACTTTTGTTAGCATTACGATGTCCAGTTAGGCGCAAATAACTATTATGAGACACCTGTGAAGCAAATTCAATTGAAACAAATGGAATGATGAAACAAGTACAAATTAAAGTTCAAAATTATATATTCAGGCCGTCACTACTAGGTGTTTTACTCACGCTTGTTTGTATTCCGTTATTTATTAAATTTGGGTTATGGCAATATAATAAAGCACAACAAAAACAGGCTATACAGACCGCTTACAATCAAGCGATAGTGGATACTGCGCTAGCATTTCCTTTAAGTTCTAATAGAACAAATTTGCTCAATGTAGATGAGTGGAGCTATAAAAAAGTCACAGTGACTGGTGTGTACGACACAAAGTACCAAATACTACTGGACAACCAAGTTGAGAATGAGAGAGTTGGCTACCATGTAGTGACACCATTAAAAATTGATCATTCATCAGAGTATGTATTGATAAATCGTGGTTGGGTGCTAGGTAAAGATGTGCATACACAATTGCCAGTATTTAAAACTCCACAAGGTAAGCAAACAGTCACTGGCCAAGTTTGGGTGCCAAGTAAAAAGATTTTCACACTAGAAGATAAGTCACTCCCTATTAAAAGTGGACAATCTTTAGAAGCGGTTTGGCAAAATATGGATATGGACAAATATAAACATAGCGTACCATTTTTGGTTTCAGCAATGGCTATTAAGATGGATAAGGATAGTAATGGTGGTGGTTTTGTAAGAAACTGGCAAATGCCAACGGATAGAATTATGACTAACATTGGCTATGCTTATCAGTGGTTCGGTTTTGCAATCGCAACATTACTTATTTTTATTTATATGAGTACCTTTAAAATAAAATCTGAACTAGAAATCAATTCTGATTAAAAACATAATCAAAAATCACATTAATTGACCTGAATTTGATAGTTATTAATATCAATTTAAAAAGACATGCATTATTTTTATTCGAGAGTTTTTCATGCAAAACAATAAGCAATTAACTGAACAAGAAATGCAACAGCGAGGCCGTAAAGTCTTTATCTTGATGTTGGTATTTTTTGTTGTACCTATTATCGTCGTGATATTGATGTTTAAACTTAACTGGAAGCCAAGCGGTTCTAGTTTGGGTGAGTTGGTGACGCCACCACGTTTGCTCAATACACCAACTACACTTAAAACAGATGATGCAAAAATAATAGCCCCTGAACTCTGGAAAGAGAAATGGAGCATCGTATATGTGACAGCAGCTTGTGAGAAGGTATGTTTAGATAAATTGCATGATATGCGTCAGCTACACGTATCGCTATACAAAGACATAGAGCGCACGCAACGTGTGTTGATTACTTCAGCATCTGACGTTAGTAGGATTAAAAGTGTTTATCCAGATCTAATAGTGATTAATCAACCGATTAGTGATATTAGTAACTTGTCACAACAATTTCAAATCAATGGTGACAATGTAAGCTCAGGCAATAGACTATATTTAGTAGATCCGATAGGTCATTTAATGATGAGCTATCAACCTAGTGTGCCACTTGCAGATGTCCGCAAAGATATTACGCGCCTATTAAGATATTCTTGGGCGGGTTAATCATGAATGCTAAGTTTAGCAATAACACAAAAAGTTATCGTTTGTTTAAAGTGTTGGTATTGTTAGGGGCAGCATTAGCTTTATGTGTTGTTGTGCTAGGTGCTTATGTGAGGTTGTCTGATGCAGGGCTCGGTTGCCCAGACTGGCCAGGTTGTTATGGCACACTCACGGTACCACAGAGCGAAACTGCGATTTTAAATGCCCAATCTGCATATCCAAATAGTATGGTTATAGTTGGTAAAGCTTGGCGAGAAATGGCGCACCGCTATTTAGCGGGTACTTTAGGATTAATCGTATTAGCCATATTTGCGTTAGGTTGGCGCGCTAAACGTGAAATCAATACATCACCTTGGTTATCTACAATTTTAGTAGTAATCATTGCATTTCAGGCGATGTTAGGTATGTGGACAGTGACGATGTTACTTAAGCCTGCGATTGTCAGCGCACATTTATTAGGCGGCATGACCACACTCGCAATACTAGTATGGTTAGCGCATCGGCATTGGGGTAGCTACTCTATGAATATCATAAAATCTAAGCATTTGAAAATTGCTATTCGCTTCGCATTAGTCATCATCATTATGCAAATTTTCTTAGGTGGCTGGACTAGCACAAATTACGCAGCCTTAGCGTGTACCGATTTTCCTACTTGTCATGGTGTTTGGCTGCCGGAAATGGAT